>CALGGP010000323.1 GCA_937915885.1 uncultured Selenomonadales bacterium
GTGGGTGGGCGGGAGAAAAAATTTTTTTCCGTCAACCAAAAAAGGAGATGTGGTCTACCATTACGGATAAAATTTTTGAAGGTCTAAACGATCGCCAGCGCGAAGCCGTTAATTATCTCGAGGGGCCGCTGTTGGTGATGGCGGGCGCCGGCTCCGGCAAAACCCGCGTGCTCACATGCCGCATTGCAAATCTGCTCGCGCACGGCGTCAAGCCTTGGAACATTCTCGCCATCACTTTTACCAACAAAGCCGCCAACGAAATGAAGTCGCGCGCCGCGTCGATGATCGGCGATCCCGCTCGAAATGTTTTGCTCAGCACCTTTCATTCGTTTTGCGCTCGTATTCTCCGCGCGGATGTCGAGAACGTCGGCTTCAGAAGTCGTTCGTTCGGCATTTACGACGCCGCCGATTCCCGCGCGCTCATCAAAAATATCATCAAGGAGTTCGGGCTCGACGAGAAACGTTTCAGCCCGCCGACTATCCACGGCAGAATTTCTTCCGCCAAAAATCTTTTCTGCGACGCAAATCAATTTGCCGACGCGATTAACGGCTCCGATGAAAAATCTCGTTTCGATCAGCAGGTCGCGGAAATTTATAAGGAGTATGACAAGCGGCTGGCGGAGAATAACGCGTTCGACTTCGATGATTTGTTGCTCTACGCGGTGCGCATGCTCGAGCAGAGCGACGAGATTTTGGATAAATATCAGCGGCGCTTCCAATACATTTTGATTGACGAGTATCAGGATACGAATTTTGTGCAGTATCGCTTGACGAAGTTGTTGGCGGCGGCGCATCATAATCTGTGCGTGGTCGGCGACGCCGATCAATCGATCTATCGTTTTCGCGGCGCCGACATTCGTAACATCTTGTCGTTCGAGCGCGATTATCCCGAGGCTAAAGTGGTGTTGCTCGAGGAAAATTATCGGTCGACGAAAATGATTTTGGACGCGGCCAACGCCGTGATTGAGAACAATGAAAATCGCAAGCCGAAAAAACTTTGGACGCGCAATCCGATTGGCGATCGTCTGACGTTTTTCGAGGCGGCGAATGATCGACTTGAGGCTCAACAGATCGTCAACGAGATCAAAATTCTGCATCAACAGCAGTTTGCGTATAAGGATATCGCGCTGCTGTATCGGACGAACGCACAATCGCGCGCGCTCGAGGAGGCGTTCATGAACGCGGGCATCCCGTACGTGATCATCGGCGGGCTGAAATTTTACGAGCGCAAGGAAATCAAAGATATCGTCGCGTACCTCCGATTGATCGTCAATCTGCAGGATTCGGTCAGTCTGATGCGGATAATTAACGCGCCGCGCCGGGGCATCGGTCAAACGACGATCGCCAAGCTCAATCAATTTGCGTTGAACGCGGAGTTGCCGCTGTTCGACATCATCTCGGACGTTGAGCTGCTCATTCGCACGAACGTCCCGCCGAAGGCGAAGCAGAGCATCTATCAATTTGCGGTGTTCATCCACGATTGCATTGAACGTCAAACGGAATTTTCGCTGCCGGAGTTCGTGATGCACGTGCTCGAGGAGTCGGGCTATATGAACGAGCTGCGGGAAAATCAATCGGACGAAAACGCGGCGCGGCTCGAAAATTTGAGTGAATTTGTCAATGTGGCGAAAGAATTTGCGACGGGCAATCCGAATGCGGAGCTCGATGATTTTTTGAATCACATCGCGTTGATCAGCGATCTCGACAATCTGAAGGAAGAAAACGATCGGGTGTCGCTGATGACGGTGCACTCGGCGAAGGGACTGGAGTTCCCCGTGGTGTTCGTGACGGGGCTGGAGGAAGGATTATTCCCGCACTCGAGCGCGTTGCTCGCGAAGGATAAGAATAACGACGATGAGGCGCTGGAGGAGGAGCGGCGTGCGGCGTACGTGGCGCTCACTCGAGCGCGGAAGAAATTATATTTGACGTGCGCGATGATGCGTTCGACGTTCGGCAACGAGCGAATGAGTGAGCGCTCGAGATTCATCGACGAGATACCGCTCGAGCTGATAGCCTCCGCGCGGAGACCGCGTCCGACGAGACCGCGCTTAACGCAAACGTCATATATGCCGCCGCCGATGTCGCCGCCGCCGTCGCCGAAGATTATACAATTTCAATCGAAAAAATTTGTTCCGGACGTGGGCGTCGATTGGAGCGCGGGAGATCGGGCGCGGCACGGCAAATGGGGCGACGGGACGGTGCTCGCGGTGAAGGGCGCGGGCTCGAACGCTCAACTGACGATTCAATTCGACGATCCGAACGTCGGCAAAAAAAATTTGATCCTGCAGTACGCGCCGATAAAAAAAATCTGATTGGGGGCGCCGCCGACGCACCCGCCCACCATCAGCGGCGCCCAACCGAGGACAGCGATCCCACCCTGCGTCGGCGGCGCCCGGCTTTCGTGGTCGGAGGCGTCCGTTCTTCGCAGTCGGCAGCGCTCGTTATTTGCTGTCGAAGGCGCCCAACCTTCGCGATCGACGGCGCCAATGTCCCGTGTCACCGTCGCCCCCAATTCCCAATTCCTAATTCCGCATTCCTAATTCCGCATTCCTAATTCCTAATTCCTAATTGCCTTTTGGAGGTGATCATGATGTCCGATGAAGGGCTCCGCGCGGAGTATGACGAGCTCAAAAAAAATTTATTGCATCACCGCTTCCTCTACGATCTCGGGACGCCGTCAATCGAGGATTACGAGTACGATCAATTGATGCTCCGATTGAAGGAGATAGAAGGCGATCACCCCGATTGGATCGATGATAATTCGCCGACGCAGATCATTGAAGTCAAAACCGTCGACGCCGACGTCGCTCACGACGCCCCCATGCTTTCGATCGATGACATATTCTCGAAAGCGGACGTCGTCAAGTTCGTCGACAAGATCATAAAAAAATTCCCTGAGGCGTCGTTTTCGGTCGAGGAAAAAGTTGACGGCGTGTCGGCGGCGTTGCGATATCGCGACGGAATTTTTGAGCGCGCGCTCAGTCGCGGCGACGGTAAATCCGGCAGAGACATCACCGCCAACGTCCGCTCGATGGTCGGCAATCTCGTAAAAAAACTCAACGACGCGCCGCCTTACATCGAACTGCGCGGCGAAATTTTTATTACCCGACAAAATTTCGAGAGCATCAATGCCGATCGTATTTCGGACGGTGCGGAGCCGTTTGCGAATCCGCGCAATTACACGGCGGGGCTGATGAACTCGAAAGACAAGCAGGCACCGCGTCCGTTGTCGTTCGTCGTCCACGACATGTTGAGAGTCGAATACGACGGCGATCAAAAATTCGAGACGGCGTCGGATTTTTATCGATTCCTCGAGCAGAACGGCGTGAAGGTGGTCGGCAACAAAATATGTCGGACGGCGGAGGAAATTCTTCATGCGATTGACGAGATCGACGAAGCGCGCTCGACATTAGATCATGCGCTCGACGGCGCGGTGATCAAAATCAATCGGTTCGATGTTAGAACGACATTGGGGACGACGGCGAAGGCTCCGCGCTGGTCGATCGCGTATAAATTTCCGCCCGAGATCAAACGGACGGTCATTCGCTCGATCGAATTGAATGTGGGACGGACGGGGCGCATCACTCCCGTTGCGATTTTCGATCCGATCACTCTCGCGGGGACGACGGTCAGTCGCGCGACGCTCCACAATAAAAAATATATCGCGGAAAAAAATATACGGCTCGGCTCGATTATCGAGGTTTTCAAAAGCGGCGAAATCATTCCGAAGGTGGATCGCGTCGTCGAAAATCCCGAGGGCACGGAGCCGTATAATTTTGTCGAGGAATGTCCGTCGTGCGGCGCGAAATTGGATATGGACGATTGGCGCTGCATCAATCCGAATTGCCCCGCGCAGATCGAAAATCGGATCAGAAATTTCGTCGGGAAAAATGCGATGGACATTGAAGGGCTCGGCTCGGAGACGATCAAAAAATTGATTGCGAACGGGCTGATCAAAAATATCGCCGACATTTATACGCTCGATCGGGAGACGCTGATCGAAAAATGCGGCTTCGGACCGGTTGAGTCGAAGAATTTGATCGAGGCGATCGAAAAAAGTAAAACGGCGTCGGCGGCGCGATTGTTGACGGGGCTCGGGATTGAAGGCGTCGGCTCGACCGAGGCGGAAAACCTTCTGGCGAATGCAACATCAATCGAAAGGTTGAGTCTTGCTTCGTTAGAAACAATTAACGATTGGGTGAGCAAAGCCAACAAACAAGGCGCACAAAACCTGCGCACATTTTTTGATCAGCTCGAAAAAGGCGCCGAAGCCGATATAAACGAATTGTTGACAAAAATAAACTACGTTGACTCGAAATTAGCCGGACGCATCATTGAGGTAACCGACGGTTCGTTCGATTTGATTAAAAATCTCTCGCTCGAAGAACTTAGCGATCGGGTGAGCAGCAATAAGGCGCTGCGAAACGTTTACGAGTTTTTTGCTTTGATTTGCAATATCGATGCGACCGATCCAATTGAACTTCTGATCCGATTAAAGAAAGTCACGCGCAAGAATGCGAAGTTCCTGTTGAAAAAATTCGGCTCGATTGGGGGAATCCGCAATCTCAAGTCGGAAGAAATTCTGTCGATCAAAGAGAGTAACGTCAGAGAAGGCATCCGTAATATCCGCGTTGCTTTTGATCAGATTGACGAAGGCAACAATGCCAATCTCGAAAAATTATTATGCACCATAGACGGAATTGGTGTCACTTATTCCAATCGTCTTGCATATAAGATCATCGAACACAAAAAAGTTCCGCGTACATTCGGCGAGCTCAGGGACGCGTCGTATGAGCAGATCATTAATTGGGGTGTACACAACGGACTGAAAAATATTCGACAGATTTTCGATTTGCTCGAGAGCAATAACGATCCGATAGAGCTGCTTTTCAAAATAAAAAATATTGATATGTTACGAGCCAATAAATTGATCAGTTATTTTGGATCGATTGAAAAAATCAAACGGGCTCCCATTGAGGAATTGAATAAATGTTTATGGTCTCCCGTTGCGCGTTACGTGCGAGAGTTTTTTGATCTGGAGGAGAATAGAATCATGATCGAACGACTGAAAGAACACGGCTTAAACATCGACGGCGCGCTTCAAAATAAAATCGCGTCTGAAAACAATTCGGAGTCACAAATCGCCGTCGCCTCCGAAATCAAAAGAGTAGCCGGAGGAGTGATCGTGTTTACGGGGGCGCTGACGATCACGCGCGAGGAGGCGGCTCAACGAGCGGAATTGGCGGGTTTCGTTGTCAAAAATTCGATCACGAAGAGCACTGATTACCTCGTGGTCGGCGAAAAACCGGGCTCGAAATTGAAAAAGGCGGAGGCGCTCGGGATCACGATCCTCGACGAGTACGGATTCAACGAACTGCTTCAAAAATAATTTATCCCGCCCTATTGTGGTTGCCGCCTTCGACCGTTCCGCGCGGATTTCGATTGAAAAAATGTATGTGGGCGCCGCCGACGCTCCCACCCCCGAGGTCGGCGCCCAACGAAGGACAGCATGCCCACCCCGCGTCGGCGCCGCCCGCCCTTTCGTATCAATTGCCGATCACGTAGCGTGGGCCCCATCATTCCGTCGGGATAAAAAAGCGGCGCTCGGCTTTTTGGGTTGAAGGGTTTACCCTTCATGGGTGGGTGGGC
>CALGGP010000324.1 GCA_937915885.1 uncultured Selenomonadales bacterium
GGCGCCGACCTCGACGGGTGGGAGCGGCGGCGGCGCCCCATATAAAACTCCGCGCGGAAAAAATTATACGATGCCTTGACGGAGTAAATCAGTCAGATGAATGATGCCGACCACTTCTCGATCGCCGTCCACCACAGGCAACACCGTCACCGGACGCGGCTTATGTTTCTCCATCACCGATAACGCCGACGCCGCTAATTTATCCGAGCTGATCGTCAACGGCTTCGTAAACATGATCGACTCGACCGGCGCGTCCAAAAAGCCCACGTCCTTGCCGATCGCCCGTCGAATGATCCCGTCGGTGATCAGCCCGATAAATTTTTGATCGCAATCGACTATCGACACCGCGCCGAGTCCTTTTTCCGTCATGATGAACAGCGCATCTTTGATCGTCTTGCCGACTTCGATGATCGGGTTTTCGTCGCCGACGTGCATCACATCTCCAACCGTCAACAATAATTTTCGTCCGAGCGCGCCGCCGGGGTGGAACATCGCAAAATCCTGCGACGTAAATTTTTTCAACTCCATCAGCACCATCGCAAGCGCATCGCCCATCGCCAATGTCGCCGTCGTCGACGCGGTAGGCGCCAACCCCAACGGACATGCTTCGTGCTCGACGCCGATATCAATAAAGCAATCGCAATTCCGTCCGAGCGTCGATTCGCGCCGTCCGCTCATCGCAATTATCGTCGCGCCGATCCGACGGATCACCGGCAGTATGTTGACGATCTCCGACGACTCGCCGCTGTTTGAGATCACAATCACCACATCGTTTTCGGTGATCATTCCCAGGTCGCCGTGATACGCTTCGGCGGGATGCATGAACAGCGCCGGCGTGCCCGTCGATGCGAACGTCGCCGCGATTTTCCGTCCGACGTGCCCGCTCTTGCCCATGCCCGTCACTACCACACGCGCGGTGCAATTTTTGATCATCTTGACGGCAGTCTCAAATTCGCCGTCGATGCGCGGGATCAAATCTTCGATCGCCTTCGCCTCAATCTTCAACGTCTCAATCGCTTTTTCCTTGATCACATTAAAACTCCTTCGCTGCGTTATGGATTGCCAAAATTTTTTTCAACAACGGCTCGAGCTCGTCAAGCGGCACCATGTTTGCGCCGTCCGACAACGCCTCCGACGGATTGTCATGCACCTCGAGAAATAATCCGTCGATGCCCACCGCCGCCGCCGCTCGACATAAATACTCTACAAACTCTCGTTGACCCGAAGATTTTGTGCCGCCGCCGCCCGGCAATTGCACCGAGTGAGTGCCGTCGAAGATGATCGGATAACCGAACGAACGCATAATCGGCAGCGCGCGCATGTCGACGACGAGATTATTATATCCGAACGATGCGCCGCGCTCGGTGAGCATAATTTTTTTCGAGCTGAACGCTTCTAACTTTTCGACGACGTTTTTCATATCGAGCGGCGAGAGGAATTGCCCTTTTTTGACGTTGACGACCGCGCCCGTCGATGCCGCCGCCTTCAACAGATCGGTCTGTCGACAGAGGAACGCGGGGATTTGGATCACGTCGGCGACCTTCGACACCGGCTCCGCTTGATACGTTTCGTGTATGTCGGTGACGATCGGCACGCCCAAAATTTTTTTGATCTCGTCGAGTATTTTCAGCCCGTCGTCGAGACCCGGTCCGCGCGGATTTTTATACGAACTTCGATTGGCTTTATCGAACGACGCCTTGAAAATGTACGGGATATTTAAACTCTCGGCGATCGCTTTGATGCGTCGACCGATCATCAGACTGCGCTCGAGCCCCTCAAGGACGCACGGTCCCGCCATTAGAAACAGTCGACCGCCGCCGACTTCGATATCTCCGATGCAAAATTTATTCATGACTTACCTCACTGTAAATTTTATTGACGAGAATTAAATCGTCCTCGGTGTCGACGCCGATGAATTTGTCGGCGCTGATCAAAACTTTAATCTTATGCCCATTCTCGAGCGCGCGGAGCTGTTCAAGGGATTCGGACTGCTCGAGAGGCGTCGGCGCCATCGACGCATACTCCAATAAAAATTCCCGTCGATAAGCGTAAATGCCGATGTGCTTGAAAACTTTCGACTTACCTTTGTTGCGCTCGAAAGGGATCGGCGCGCGCGAAAAATATAAAGCATAGCCGTTGCGATCGGCGACGACCTTGACGTTGTTCGGATTGTCGATCTCCGATTGCTCGGTGAGCTCGACGGCGACCGTCGCCATGCTCAACTGATCATCACCGTCGAAAGCGGTAATCAATTGATCGATGAGCGCGGGATTGATGAGAGGCTCGTCGCCCTGAACGTTGACGATGAGATCGGCGTCGGGGAATGACTGAGCGGCTTCGGCGAGACGATCGGTGCCGGTGGAATGATCGGCGCGCGTCATGATTGCTCGACCGCCGTGCTCGACGACGGCATCAAAAATTCTCTGATCGTCGGTAGCAACAACCGTCGTTGAAACTTGCGACGCTTGAGAGGCGCGCTCGAACACGCGACAGATCATCGGCACGCCCGCGATCAAACGCAACGGTTTACCCGGCAGGCGCGTCGACGCGTACCGAGCCGGAATTATGCATACTGCCTTCAATGTGATCACTCCCAAAAATATTTTATGTGGGCGCCGCCGCTGCTCCCACCCACCGGTGTCGGCGCCCAACCGAGGATGGCATGCCCACCCGCATCGACGGCGCCCCGCCTTTTTTGACGGTAATTGACATGTTCGAGCGAAAAAATTTTGGGAAGGACGGACGGTCAAGCGATGAAAAATTATGTGGCGAGCCGACTGATCCAATTGATCCCGATCCTGCTCGGCATCACGTTTTTGACTTTCGCGCTCATGCAAATCCCCGCCGATGACGCCGTCGATATCCTCTACCAACAATCCGGCTCCGTCAGCGACCAAGTCAAAGCCGCCAAACGCCACGAACTCGGACTCGATCAGCCGTTCCTCATTCAGTACGGTCGATGGCTTGAGGGCGTCGCGACCGGCGACATGGGACGTTCTTACATCAGCGGCAAGCCCGTTTTCGAGACGTTCATCGAAAAATTACCCGCGACCGTCGAGCTGATGCTCGTCTCAATCGCGTTGACGATCTTCGTCGCCACGCCGCTCGGCATCATCGCCGCCGTCAAACAAAATCGCCCCGTCGACCTCATTATCCGAACGTTGAGCTTCGTCGGAAATTCCATGCCCAATTTTTTCGCCGGACTGCTTCTGATTTATTTCTTGGCGCTCAAATTGAATCTGTTGCCGATTATGGGCTCCGATTGGCGCGCCGTGATCATGCCCGCGCTCACTCTTACAATTTCGATGGGCGCCAAATACACTCGACAAATCCGCGCGGTCGTGCTCGAGGAACTTGAAAAGCCTTACGTGATCGGTGCGCGCTCGAGGGGCGTCGACGAATTTACGATCCTCACTCGGAGCGTCCTGCGCTCAACTCTCGTCGTCATCATCACACTGCTCGCGCTGTCGATGGGATCGTTGCTCGGAGGCACGGCGATCGTCGAGACGATTTTCATGTGGGACGGCGTCGGCAAATTGGCGGTCGATGCGATCCTCACGCGCGATTATCCGTTGATACAAGCCTACGTCGTTTGGATGGCGATCATTTACGTCGCGATGAATTTGATCGCCGATCTGCTGTATCATTGGCTCGATCCGCGCGTAAGGGAGGCGGAGCGATGAAAAATGATCGGGCGTTGACGCCTTACCTGACGTTGGCGGGCGCAATCGTTTTGACGGCGATCACCTGCGGCGCGATGAATTTAATTGCCGATCTGCTGTATCATTGGCTCGACCCGCGCGTAAGGGAGGCGGAGCGATGAAATTTGATCGGGCGTTGAAGCCTTACCTGACGTTGGCGGGCGCAATAATTTTGATCGCGGTATTCGCGCCGTGGTTGACGCCTTTCGATCCCTACGAACAAAATTTGTCGCGAGCGCTGCTGCCGCCGAACGATGTCAATTTACTCGGCACCGATCGGTACGGGCGCGACGTGTTGAGCCGCGTGATCGTCGGCAGTCAAACAACGTTGTGCGCGTCGCTGTTATTATTGGCGTCAATCGTGACGATCGGGAGTGTGATCGGCTCAATCGGCGGATTGATCGGCGGGCGGCTCGACGTATTTTTAATGCGAATGTCGGACGTGTTTCTGGCGTTCCCTCAAATGGTGTTTGCAATCGCGGCGGCGGGCGCATTGGGCGGAGGATTATTCAACGCGGCGCTGGCGTTGGCGCTGATCGGTTGGACGAAGTACGCTCGACTGTCGCGCGGCTTGGTGTTGACGCTCCGATCGATGCCTTATATAAATTCCGCGCGGATGTCGGGCGCGTCGTCGACGGCGATCTTGATCGATCACGTGTTGCCGAACATCGCCGGACCGATCCTCGTGACGGCGGCACTCGACCTCGGCACGATCATCATGGAATTGGCGGGCTTATCATTCCTCGGCTTGGGAGCGATGCCGCCGACGGCGGAGTGGGGCGCGATGATGAACAACGGGCGGTCGATGTTGCAAACGGCGCCGTGGACGATCCTGTCGCCGGGCGCGGCAATTTTTTTGACGGTGGCGACGTTCAATCTGCTCGGCGACAAATTACGAGACGTTCTCGATCCGAAAAATCAATGACGATCGATCGATGATTTAAGTCGGAAGCGTTTTACATCGACAAATGATCGGAGGCGATTGCAATGAAAAAATTTTTATTGACGACGGCGCTCGGGCTCGTGTTGACGATGATGCTCTCATTATTCGTTTCGACGACGAGCGAAGCGCGAAGTTCGCGGGAGTCAAGAGTGATCCAAGTGCGCGAAGGCGACTATGAAATTTTGCCCGAGAAGAGCAGCGATTACGCAATGGACGTGACGGGCGGCGGCGACGCACGGAAGGAAACTTTGATCGAGCTCTACGAGCGCAACGGTACCGACGCGCAGATTTTTACGATCGAACGCGTCAACGGCGAGTGGTATCGCATCGTCCACAAGCGGACGGGATATGTGGTGAATGTCGCGGGCGGGCACGACAGAAATTCTGCGGACATTCAAATTTACAAGGACGACGGCACCGACAGTTGCTATTGGCGGTTCATCGACGCGGGCAACGGCTCGTATATCATTCAGAGCAAACTCGACGGCGGGCGCGTGCTGGATTTGTCCGACAACAAAACGCGCAACGGGCGCAAGATTCAATTGTGGGACTATCACACCAATCAGGCGGCGCGGTGGGTGCTGTCGCCGCTTTCCAATCGAAATAACCGCTACGACGACTCGTATCACCGTCACAGACGCAGCGGCTCTTACGACGACGATGATGACAACGATTCATATCACGGCGGCTACGGGCATCACCGCAGAGGCGAGCATTCCCGTTGGTAAATCGATAAAAATTCAATCCCCGCGCGGGGCTTATTTTTTTTGCTCCGATCGATTAAAATTTTTTTCGGAGGCGATAATGATGAACGTCAAACGAAAATTTTTAGCGGCAATGCTTTCGATCGGATTATTAATGAGCGGCTGCGGCTCCGATCAATCGTCCGCACCGTCGACCGATCAAAAAAATTTTACCTACGGCACAATCGCTTACGGTCCCGCCATGGAGAACACCGGCACCAATCCGCATAATTCTTACTCCGGCTGGTCGACGCTCCGCTACGGCATCGGCGAAACTTTATTCAGATTCAGTCAATCGATGGAGCTCGAGCCGTGGCTCGCCACCGATTTTGAGCAGGTCGACGACTTCACCGTCAAGATTAATCTCAATCCCGACGCTAAATTCTCCAACGGCAAGCCCGTCGACGGAGCCGCCGTCAAAAAATGCCTTGAACATCTGATCGCCAACCACGACCGCGCACCCGCCGATCTCAAAATCGATTCCATCACCGCCGACGGCAACTCGATCACTATTCATTCGACCGAAAAGACGCCCGCGCTGTTGAATTACCTCAGCGACCCTTACGGTTGCATCATCGACGTCGACGCCGGCTTTGAAAATGATATCGTCGTCGGCACCGGTCCCTATCGCGCCGTCAACGTCAACGACACTCAGATCGAGCTCGTCAAAAACGAAAATTATTGGGGCGCCGTCAAACCCAAGCTCGAAAAAATCACCGTCAAGAGCATCACCGACGGCGACACTTTGACGATGGCGATGCAAAACGGCGAGCTCGACGCGGTTCAAGGGCTGCCGTATTCGAGCCTTCAACTGTTCGTCGACAATCCGAATTTCAAACTCAGTCAGACCGATACGTCGCGGATTTATCAGGTCGCCTTCAACTTCAACACGCCCGCGCTCCAAGATTTAAACGTCCGCCGCGCGATTTCCATGGCGGTCGATAAAAATAATTTCACCGACGTGCTTCTTCACGGCAACGGCACTCCCGCCGTCGGTCCGTTCCCGAGCAATCTGCCCTTCGGCGATCAAACCGTCAAAACCGTCCCGTTCGATCTCGACGCCGCACGTCAATTGCTCAACGACAACGGTTGGAGCGATTCCGACGGCGACGGCTACGTCGATCGCGACGGGCAAAATCTCGAGCTCCGTTATCTCACTTATACCTCTCGTCAGGAATTGCCGCTGCTCGCCGAAATGATTCAAGCCAATCTCAAAACGATAGGCGTCAAGCTCAACGTCAACGCCACCGACAATTATAAAACGTTCCTCAAGAGCGGCGACTATGACCTTTACAGCAAGGCGATTGTGACCGCGCCGACGGGCGACCCCGAATATTATTTTACGTCGCACATAGTCAGCGGCGCCGTCGACAACGCGGGGCATTACAACAGCCCGACGCTCGATCAGCTCGAGGCGCGGTTGCACAACACTTACACTGCCGACAATCGGGCGGCGTTGGCAACGCAAATGTCTCAGCAGGTGCTCGACGATTGCGCGCTGATTTATGCGTCGCACTTGAAAATGTCGTTTGTGATGAAGAAAAACGTCGAAGGATTTGCGGCGCATCCGTCCGACTACTACGAGATCACTCCGGCACTCGACAAAAAATAATTAGGAATTAGGAATTAGGGGGCGCCGCCAACGCGGGTGGCGGGAACGGAAACAATTTTTTTCTCCTGCCCATCCGCCCTTGACAACCACGTTGCCGCTGACGAATGGCAGGCGCCGCCACCGGGCAGCGTTTTTCTCCCGCCCACCCACCC
>CALGGP010000325.1 GCA_937915885.1 uncultured Selenomonadales bacterium
GGGTGGGTGGGCGGGATGAAAAAATTTTTTTCCGTTGCCCCGACGGGATCAAAGGGTGGGCGAGATCATAAAATCAGAGATGCTTTAAAAGGTTCGCCATCTCCATTGCGCTGACTGCGGCGTCGGAGCCCTTATTGCCCGCCTTCGTGCCCGCGCGTTCGATTGCCTGTTCAATATTCTCGGTCGTGACCACGCCAAAGATTGTCGGGACGCCCGTCGACAAGCCGACCGTCGCGATCCCCTTCGATACTTCGTTGCAAACATAATCGTAATGCGTCGTCGAGCCGCGAATGACCGCGCCGAGACAGATCACCGCATTATATTTTCCGCTCGACGCCAATTTTTTTGCGATCAACGGAATTTCAAACGCGCCCGGCACCCAAACCACATCGATATCTTTGTCGGCAGTCTCGTGGCGTTTCAAAACGTCGAGCGCGCCGCCGAGCAGTTTCGACGTGATGAACTCGTTGAATCTCGAGACGACGATCGCAAATTTCAAGCCGCGCCCCGTAATATTTCCTTCAATGGTGTTAGGCATTATACTACTCCTTTTTATGATCTTCTCGCCAAGTGGTATAAGGCACCTCCACGCTGCCTGACCGAAACGTCTTCGGGTGCCAATCTCCTTTCAATTTTTTGGAAGCTCGCCACTCGGTATCACCCATCATACGATAACCACCGTCAATCACGAGCTCACAATCTATTGCCGTGTACTCATTAAGCCAATCGACACGAGCTCGCCCCCAAACTTCGGGTCTTATCGTATCATGAGGAATATACATTCTCATAAGTTGCCATTCACGCCGACGAGTATCCCAAACTACGCGACCTATTTTGCTAAGATAGTCTGCGTATTTGTAGTCCAATGTACCACTACTTAAGGATTTCGGAACAACTTGTAAATAGTCGCCCTCGTGGATATTATGACCGTAAAAATCTTTCAAACCGGTTTTCATGAAAACGACGAGCCTCCGATCAGATATCAGCCTTCCAAAGCCCGTGCAGATTGCAATGCTCGTAGACGGCAATCGGCTCGTCGTCGTCGGCAATGATGAACGTCGCCTCGGGCTTATCGGCGGGCGTCAAGTGGCGGTATTGACCGCCTTTTTTGGTCTGCAGATAAATCCATTCGATGAGGTGAGCGTCCGTCATGGGGTGAGCGACGCTGCCGACCTTGACGGAAATTTTTTTGCCTTCGACTTCGACGGCGGGAACGTGTTTTTCCTTTGCGGCATCGACGGTGTTAGCGCTCATCGGAACCATCGGGCTGCCGTTGTTGAGACTGTCGACGGTGCCCTTGAGGAGCATCACCATCGATTGTTTATCCTCGCTGACAAAAATTCTGCCCATAAGATTTTTCCTCCTTAAATTTATTTCTCCCGCCCGCCCAAAAAAACAATTAGGAATGAAAGAGCGGGCGCCGGCAACGCGGGTGGGAACTGCTTCCTCCGTTGGGCGCCGTCATTCGTGGGCGGGAGCGTTGACGGCGCCCATTCCGTTTCAATTACAGTTCGTGCCCCATCTTATTTTTTTTGACGTCGAGATAATGTTGATCGAATTGCGTCGGCTCCGCGACAATCGGCACCCGCTCGACTATTTTCAATCCATGCCCCTCGAGCCCCGCGCGCTTCGCCGGATTGTTTGTCATCAATCGGATCGTCGACAGCCCGAGATCAGCCAAAATCTGCGCTCCGATCCCGTAATCCCTCAAGTCGGGAGCAAAGCCCAATAAAATATTCGCCTCGACCGTATCTTTGCCCGCGTCCTGCAACGCATACGCTTTCATCTTATTCGCCAGACCGATCCCGCGCCCCTCTTGACGCATGTAGAGCACAACGCCTTCGCCCTCTTTTTCGATCCGACGCAACGCCATATGAAGTTGTTCGCCGCAATCGCATCGAAGGGAGCCGAGAACATCACCCGTTAAACATTCCGAATGCACTCTGACGAGAACATTTTGTTTGCCGTTGACATCGCCCTTGACGATCGCCAAATGACATTTGCCGTCGAGAGTGCTTTCATACGCCTTGATCCGAAAACAGCCGTATTTGCTCGGGAAGTTGACGTCGGCGATCAGGCGGACAAATTTTTCGGTGCGCTTGCGATATTCGATCAGCGCTTGGACGGTGATGATATTCAAGCCGTGATGAGCGGCAAATTCTTTCAAGCGGTCGACGCGCATCATATGCCCGTCGTCGTCCATGATCTCGCAACACAATCCGGCGGGATAAAATCCGGCAAGCCGCGCGAGATCGGTGGTGGTCTCGGTGTGACCGGCTCGACGAAGGACGCCGCCCTCGACGCTCCTCAACGGAAAAACATGCCCGGGCTTACGAAAACTCGACGCCTTAGCGGACGGATCGATGAGCAGTTTAATCGTCCGGCAACGTTCGTAGGCGGAGATGCCCGTCGCGGTGTCGAAGGCGTCAATCGAAACGGTGAAGGCGGTCTCGTGATTGTCGGTATTGTTGACGACCATCTGATTGATGCCGAGCTCGTCAAGGCGCTTGCCGTCAATCGGAGTGCAGATAAGACCCTTGGCGTAAGTCGCCATAAAATTTATATCGGCGGGCGTGACGGTCTCGGCGGCGCAAATGAGATCGCCTTCGTTCTCGCGATCCTCATCGTCGACGACGACAATCATCTTGCCGCGTTTGATGTCGTCGATTGCCTGTTCGACCGTAGCAAAATCATTCATCGTATCACCTCGATCGAAGTATACAGTTTCGATCTGTCAAAGTAAAGATAAAAAAAATGATCCCCGAAGGGATCGAAAATTTTTTTGGGCTCCGCGCGGAGGCTCAGAAAGATTTTTTTACTTTTGCGTGGAACGTCAGACCTTTTTGTTGTCCGATCCAACCGATCGCGCCGAGATCGACCACCCAAGGGATCGCCGCGTGAGGCTTGAGCTCCCAACCGAGCTCGAACATGCCGCTGCTGCCGTTGGAATCAACCTCGTGCGTCCGTTGTCCTTTGCACACCGCTGACGAGCCGCTGCTGTGATCGTACTGATAAGCAAAGCCCGAATAAAATTTATTCACCTTATTGGGCTGATTGATGAAGCGAACGCCCGCAATAAACGAGCCGTCATTGATGCTGTCAAATTCGTAATGATCACCGTTCAAAAGATTCGTCGACATCGAGCCCTGATGCGAGTGCAGATATTGTCCGTAGACGTGAACGGTATTCTCCCGATTGATCGCAAACAACTTGCCGATGTTGATATGCCCCGCAATGATCGGCGCCGACATATCATAGGTATCATACGTACTGTCGTTGGCATCGGGCTTGAAATCATTGGACTCGAAAGACGACTTCGCGCGCCCGTAATGCAGACTGCCCTCGTAATAAAAACCGTTGGTGAGCATACGCCGCGCGATGAATCCTCCGCCGCTGAATTGTGTATCGCCTTTGCCGTGTTTGCCGTCGGCGGTGTAGGTGTCGAACTTGCCCTTGCCGTGATCGACGAGCGGCGCAAAACTGAAATGATTGCCGTTGCCTTTGTTGACGAGAGTTTTGGCGCCGCCGAGCCCGAGTCCGACAACATTATTGCGAATATGCCCGCCGTCGCTGAGCTTTACTCGGAGTGCATTGCCGTTGCCGCCCGCAAAAATTTTCATCTCGTTGCCGACTTCGACATCTTCATCTTGGATTTCGCGGAACTCTTCTTCGGGCGGTTTCCAATCCTTAATGGCGTTTTGAATTATGTTTTCTGCAGTATGATTGTTTATAACGCCGGTATTGGAAAGTTTGTCGGCGTTTTCGTCGAGACCTATAATATCGCCGACCTTGGCATGAAAACCGTTCGTCGTCAAAAAGCCGTCGCTGTCGATCGCCGCGCTCTTCGCCAAATTGTCATTGTTGAAGACGGCGATCGTTTCATCGTCGTCGGTAAGAAGCGTAATCTCACGTTTAATGGAGTGTCCGTCCATAAAAGGTCCGTCCAAAGTAATATTCTTCAGCTTGAGATTATTGTCGTTCTGAATCAAATTGATTTTCAGGGAGTCGCCGCTTTTCATGTCGGTAATTCGACCGTTATCTCCGCTCGAGCCGACTTTGATCGTCGTGTCTTCGAGCGTCGTCTGACCGCCCGTGACGTTGATCATCACATCGCCTTCGGTCGGCAACGTGAAGTTGAGATGATCGAAACCGCTGATGCTCTTCACCCTAACGCCATGGACGTTCTGAACTTTGAGCGTGTTGCCGTGAATATTGTCGAGATTACCGCCTTCATACATAAACATGCCGCCGATCAAATCGACGTCGCTCAGATTGATCGAATTGCCGTCAATTTGAATATCGTCCAATCCGATTGTGATCGAGTTGTTGATGACTTCCGATTGAGCGGTCGGATATCGAACCATGCCGCCGATCACTTGACCGCTGATCGTGCCGCCGCTGATCACGACTTCATTATTCCGCGCGGAGCCGCTGAGCGCCGAGCCGCCGACGATATTTCCTTTTATCGTGCCGCCTCTGATCTCGACCTTATTCTTCTCGACATCGCCGCCGAGTTGAAAATTATACTTCGACACGTCGGGAGTTTCGTCGCCTTCGCGCGGATAAAGATAGCCCACTTCACCGCCCGAGACGTTTATCACCGTGCCGCCGTGAATGATGACGCGGTTGCCGACGACATTGCCCGCAACATTCTCCGCCTCACTGTTGACGATCGTCAAGCCGCCGACCGCGCCCTCATGACTGCCGCCGTTGATCTCGACGGTATTATCCTCAACGTTGCCCGTCGACGACACGCCGCCGATCACGTTGGCGATATCGCCGTCGGTGCTGTCGATCTCGACGGAATTATTGATGATATCGTCGGTGCTTTCCTCGTCGCCGCCGCCGCGCACTACATCATCAGCTGCCATCGCCGACGGAGTGAACGCAAACAAACCGGCGCAGGCGATCAGGATCGGCAGATTTTTTTTCAACCACAATTTTTTATTCTTAATCATCGTCGCCACCTCACTTTATCGCCCACTGACGATCTCGAACACAGAATGTGCAATCGACATTGGCGACTTTGAATCCGACTTCGGACTTGCCGTTGACTTTAATCGAGCCGCCGTCGTTGAATTTGATCGTGGTCGAATCGTCGCCGATCGCATACGGGAAGCTGTCGAGATCAATCTCGTCGAGCCCGATGTTGAGCAGATTGATCAGATCGTTGTCGCCCGCGTTTTCGATCACATCATTGCCGTTGCCCTTGAGGTAGAAAAATTCATCATAGCCGTCCGAGCCGGTGAGAGTATCGTCGCCGTCGTCGCCGCCCCACAGTGATTGATTGCCGTTGCCGTCGGTGAGCGAAAAATATCCGTCGTCGATCTCGGCAAGGCTCGTGACGTAAGTTCGCGTCGGATTGACGCCGTAATCCCAGAACGAGAGCGAAACGCGATGAGTATGCGTGCCGTAGAGGAGATCGGCGATGGTGTTTTCGTCGCCGCCGTTGTGGACGGTGTAATTTTTGATGTCGGACGTGAGCACGGATTGATCGGCGAGAGTGAAGGTAAAGGCGCCGGAGCTGAATGACAGTTGATTGTTTTCGACGGAGTAATCGAGATCGCCGGGCGTGATGTGTTTGATGAAAGTCAGATCGTCTTCGGTGATGTCGAAGTCGCCGAGCACGATGTTCGAGGCGCCGTCGGAGAAGGAAATGTAATCGGCACCGTCGGCGCCCTTGATCGTGACTTTGGAGCCGATGACTGCGAGATGATCATCGTTGTTGGTGGCGGTGGCGTTCCAACCGTCGGGGATTGTGATCCGTTGACGGACGGAGTTGGGATCGGCTTCGTAAGTGCGCGCGCCGGTGACGGTGCCGACGATCGTTTCATCGGAATCGACATCATCAACGGCTTTAAGAGTGGCGACGGATTGTTTTTGATTGCCGTCGATGACAAACACGCCCGATGAAATGTTAGACGCATCGTTAAGATTGACGACGACATTTTCTCGATCGAGTAATTCATCGACAAACAATTCAAAGGGCTCTCCAATATCGTGGAACCGCCCTCCGGTGACGGTGGCAAGCGGCTCCCATTCGAGCTGACAACTTTTGTAATATGCATTCAAAGTGTCATTATACGTTACTCCGTATACGTCCAGTCTTACATCGTTATCATTCAAAGCGACTACTATATCGTCATAGTTGAAAATAATATTGCTGTCTTGATCACCGTAGTAATCGGCAACAAAGCCGCTCACACTCTCGTAATATCCTTCGTCCGTCACAACGATAAATTCTTTTTGCGCATCGGGATCAAAGCTCAATGAAAGCGCTCCGCGCTCAGAATCCAACATTGCGGTTATGCCGTATTCACGATCACCGGTAACTGGAACGGCAGCCAATTCATTCGTGAAGGTTGTAAGATCGACGAAACCGTAATTGTTCAAGGTGTCGTTTCCACTGCCGCCGTACGTGATCAAAGCCAATCGGCATTCGACGGCGTCGTCGGACTCGAGATATCTGACGAAAGCGGCGGCGTTGGTTCTCACCCGATCGATATAACCCCTCATGCTACCGCTCTTATCGATGATGAAGACGATATCGTACTTCTTGGGGTCGGTGGGAGACTCGACGACGTCTTTAAGGGTGATCGAGCCGACGAAATCTCCCGTGGCGGTTATGATCACATCGTTGCCGACTGTCGATGATTCGGTTGATGTGCCGTCGGCGAATTGCAACGTCGAAGTGTCGAAGTCGAAGCCGTAGACAGTATCATTTCCGTCGCCGTCCGCATAAACAATCCGCGCGGAGCCTCCGTTGATTGAGATCAGATCATTGCCTTCGGCGGCGTCGATGGTGGAGGCGTCGGTCGTGATGATGATCTCGTCGTCGAGATCGGACGCGGTGACGAGCCAATTGCTGTCTACGGTGATCGCTTGACGACCGAGATCGCTGACGGCGGAGTAAACTCGATCACGCGTGACATTGCCGACCACGGTCGACGGCTCATTGTTCCATTCAACGATCGCGCCGAAATTCCACGGTCCAAAAAATGTTTCCAGACTGTGATCTTCCTCATGATAACCGTCCGTTGGGATATCATTCCATTGTCCGATCGTATTTTGAGTAGCGCCATTGATGGTGTTGTACATCATGAGAGCCCCGGCGTCGCCATCGGGCTGACCGGGTTGCCAATTGTTATAAGATTGTTCGTTTACCGAAGTGCCGTCGACCCAGCGATAATTTTTATCGCCGTCAATGGTTGCGCCAAGCCAGTAATGCCATTTGGCGTTATCGCTGTCGCGGGTTGCAACCATTTCTTGAACGACGCTTTGTTCGCCTTCGGAAGTGATGATGACGAGACTGCCGCCAATCGATTCGGCGAAATCCTCTGCGGAGTACCAATCGGTATTGACATCATTGAAGACGTAGTAAAAATGATTGTTGTAAGTGACGGCGTCGGCGGGAATGTTGACGAAGCCGTCGGCTTGGAAGAGAGCGGTGCGATAATTTTCGCTGCCGGAGTCGGAGTCGGTGACGAAGAATGAGCCGGTCTTGCCGCTCCGTACGATTGATAGATCGACGTAAGAATTAATGCCGTCCAAATCGGAATCGGCGTCGGCGTCTGCATCTGCATCTGCATCTGCGTCGGCGTCTGCATCAGCGTCCGCATCGGCGTCAGCATCAGCATCGGCGTCGGCATCAGCGTCTGCGTCGGTGTCAGCATCAGCATCAGTGTCAGCATCGGCGTCGGCGTCGGTGTCAGCGTCGGAGTCGGTGTCTGCATCTGCATCTGCGTCGGTATCGGAATCAGCGTCTGCGTCCGCATCGGCGTCCGTATCATCGAGCGGAGTGAAGATAATACTCTGTCCCTGGTCGTCTACGGCATTGAGCGAGCCCTTTCCCGCATAATCCTTGAGAGTGATGGAGCCGTCGTCGATGTTGATGATCACGTCGGAACCGCTCACGGTACTGGAGATGCTCGAGCCGGCGAGTTGCAGTTTGTCAAAGGGACTGTATTTGTAGATGGTATCGTTTCCGTCACCGGTAATGTATTGAATAAATACAGGATCTCCATAAAGATCATAAGTATAGACGGTATCGCTGCCATCGCCATTAATGTATGGAGTTTCCCAGTTGTTATTAAGGCTTATTATATCGTCGCCGGTGCCGCCGTTGAAACTCACAGCATATCCATAGCGATTGTTGAATATTGTATCATTCCCATCGCCCGCATTAATCGTTACATTGGAAGCCTCATTATTAATGGAATCGTTCCCCATACCGGCATCAATGGCATTTAACGAACTTTCGTATGCGTTAGATATGTAATCATCACCATCACCACCGTAGATCGTCGAAGATGTTCCCGAGTTGGAAATGAAATCATTACCATCATTCGCATTGATCGTCACATTGGAACCGTTATTGTAAATAGAATCATCGCCGATTCCGCTATTGATCATTACCGATGAGCCATTGCGATTATAGATTGTATCATTACCTTCGCTCGCGTCAATCGTTACTGAATCGCCGCTATTTCTGATGGAATCATTACCGACTCCTGCGTTTATCGTAACAGAATTACCACCGTTATAGATGGTATCCTTGCCTATACCCGCATCTATTGTCACAGAATCGTTAGAGTTGGTGAGCGAATCATTGTCGGTGCCCGCATCAATCACGACATTCCGCCCAGCGTTGTAAATTGAATCATTGCCCGTGCCTCCGACGATCGTCACAAAGCGACCACTGTTCCTAACGATATCGTTGTCGTCCCCTGCGTCGATTGTCGTATATGCACTCGCGTTAGTGATGTCATCATTATCAGCACCGGTATCAATCTGTACAGAATCGCTGTGATAATTGACTACAGTATCGTCAAATATCCAAGTCTCGTTGCGACCGCTGTAGATTGAATCATTGCCCGAACCGGCGTCAATGGTAACCGAAGAAGCGTAATTATTGATTGAATCGCCGTCCGACGTGCCGGATATAATTGTATTCGACGTGCTGTTATTGATAGTCGCCACAAAACCACCCCTTTACTTGACGAACACGACCGACGTATCCTCGAGCATGTCGTTTGTCTCGTTCGCCAACAAAATTTTATTCGCATCCTCGACACTCACGACCGCGTTGACTTGGTTCGTCGAGTTTTGACCGCCGCGCACTTCAACCGCATCGATCACCAACGGATTATTCCCCGCTCGACCGTCGCGCCGCGCGCCGTCGACATCGTCTGCATAATCGACCATGCCTTTTTCGATCACCTTGTCATAGTCGAGATTGTCGGCGCCGTAGATCGCCCGACCGCTCGTGTCGTAAATGACGGGTGAAAACGTCGGCTCCATCCCCATGCCGTCGGCGTTGATCACAACTCCGGTGTAATGCGCGCGCTCGATCGATTGAATTTCGGATTGACTGAGCGCGTTGCGATTGACGGTCGGGAACGGATCGGGAGCGCCTCTGTCCATGATCTCCGGCACGACGACGGACGCAAAACTGCCGTCGGCGCCGTAGAGCGGCACGCACATTTTGACGAAGTATTCTCCATCGTCGAGCGGACCTTCCTCGATGACGATCGCGCCCTTGAGCAGCCCGCTGATTTTGGCCCGAACGGTGTCACTTTCGATCATAAGGTCGACCATGAGAGTATCGGCGTCGATCTGCACTCCTTTGATGATGCCGAGCAAATGCCGTTGAGCGTCGGTGATGGCGGCGAGCCGCGCCATTGATTGACCCTTGCCGTTGGAGCGACCGCGACCTTCGGCGAAGATGGCGGAGTTGGCGCCGTGCGACCAATCGACGGCGTTGACGATTTTTGTTTGCTCGACGGTAATGTTGATGGATTGAGCGCCGCTGACGACGTTCGATGCGACGATCGGATTGACGGACGGATTGAACGAAACGGCGGCTCCGATCGCGGCGGCGACGACCAACGTTTTACTCTTAAAACTTTTCATGATTGTATCTCTCCTTAGTACACTATGCCGCGCAGCCCACCGTTATATTTGTTGATGAACTGCTGCAGATTGCTGAAGTTGTTTGCCGGATCGTTTATTTGAAAATCCGAGGCGTTGAAGTTCGTCGTGGAAGTGCCGGTATAACCCTTTACCACGACCCAATGATAGTTGTATGCGCCGATAACGACCGGATTGCCGCGTTTGAGCTGATTATAAATTTTTGTCATCCACTCGTTGGTGAGTCGCGGTTTGTTAGAAACAAGATCGGTAGTATATCCGAGTCGGGCGCGGACATTATCCCAAACGATATCATTTCCGTTCGAGCCGGCGAAAGGACGGAGTCTCTCCATCATTTCCGGCGGCGTCATGTTGGTGTGGTTATGATAGTTGTACTTCATCGTCAGCGAAGTAATTGTGCAGCCTCGAGCCGCGATCGATCTGGTGCCGATCATATCATGGGGATAATTGGTTTGTTTTATCAGTGGCACGTCCAAACTCACTTGTATTTGATTCGGCGCGGGCTGAGGATTTTCGCGCACCCTTTTGAGGATCGCCTGAACGTCCGAGATGGAGATATCACCGTCACCGTTGACATCGCCATTGGCTCGATTGATCGATTGCGTTTGTCCTCGGAGATACGCCAACAACAAATCCGCATCTTCCTGCGTCACTCGACCGTCACCGTTGACATCGCCATTGCCCGCACGTCCCGACGACGTCGACACCGCCGAACTTGGAATCCAACCCATCTTATATCCCGTGCCGTTGTCGAGCCGATAAACAATCTGAGCTCGATTGCCGTTGTCGGCGATCACGATCACGCTCTCATTGTTCGAGACACTTCCGAGCGTATCACCGCCCGAACTCGTTCGATAAACCCGTTGCGCCCCGTTGACGTTCACACTTCGATTGGAATAATTCACGTCGGCGCACAGATCGCTGATCCTGAACCAACGCGAGACTCTGCCATTGCGCCCGGGATAATTTCCGTAAGCCCAACCGTCGGAGCGAATCTGCGTCACCTGAATCAGATCGACGTTTGCATCGATATAACCGACTTGATTGCCGTTGGGATCGTTGTAAGTGTAGACGCGATGATCACAATAACATGTGAGAGGCAGTCTGTCGGTGACGATGCCCGCCTCGACCGCGCCGTTAATCAACATTGCTCCGCCGAGCAACGCCGCGCAGATCAATTTTTTCAGTTTCATTCCAAAGCACTCCCATCAATCAAAAAAAAGAAGGGAGTCCTGCGACGTCCGCAAGAGTGCAGAGCACCGCAGGACTGTTAGCATCGATGTTGTAATTTTTTTTGATGAGTTACCGCAAATCGACTCCTGCTTGCCATCCCCATCCGAGGTAATCAAACGTATTCAGCATATCATTGAGAGACTGTTCTCTGACGGTTGTCAAAGCGTGAATCACGTTGCCGTTGCCGATATAAATGCCGACGTGCCCGTATTTGTAGCCGTTTGTCCCTTGCCGTCTGCCGCGCAGATAAACCGTTGCGCCGACCGGGATGTTTCTGTCATTCGACACGCGCCATTTGTTGTAAGCGTCCAATGCCGAAGACGCGTTGCCTGCGGGTAAACCAATGTTCTGTCCGACGACACGAACAAACCGTTGACAATAGCCGTTATAATCTCCGCTGCCGAGATATCGACGAGCCGTATCCGCCATCGCTTGTTGACGACTTGAGACATCGCCCGAGGGTTGCGGGCTGCTGTCGTTAAAAATATTCTTCGGCACCCAACGATCCTTTGTTCCGCGCGGAGTCGGATATCGGACGTAATACGCATTGTCCGTCTCCTCGAACACCGTCACCACATCGCCGCGATCAACTCGTTCATTCCCCTGCCGATTGCTCAAATTTCGATCGGTATATGCCGGCACCGTGTTATCTGCCGTCCGCTGATACGCCGCAAACGCCTCGCTCGACATCAGCACCACGAACGCCAACACCGCCGTCAACATCAGCCCGAGCATCTTCTTCCATTTGATCTCCGAACACATTTTTCAATCTCTCCTTTCGATATGAACCATTCGTCGGCGTGCCGTAACTCTAATCTATAAACATCACCTCCTTTCTTAGCCCAATAAATTCAACGAACCGGAGTATAAAAATATTTGAGCAGTTCGTCGGTTGCTTTTTTCGTCGCGCTTGAAACTGCGTCAAATTCAATTGTGCCCTGCCTTTCCGTCGGCTCTTTGCACTCGGCTTTACCACGAGTGTTTGTGGCAAACAATATCTCCTGCGTTTTGGCATCAATTAATGAAAGACTCACACTTGCCTCCGACAAGTAAAATCCTAAGTTCTGATCCGGCAGTATGTTCGTGTTCACAAATTTTATGTCGGCTTTGACAATGTATTGAATGCCATATTTTTTTATGAAGTCCTCAACATTCAACTTTTGATCGAATGCAGACTCGAAATCGTAGACGACAATTTTTTTACTGTCGACCAAATCACTTACAATCAGATGCTGCTCGTACATCAGCAAATCAGCCGCAAACAAGTTCATGCGGAAATCGGTATGTTCATAGATATCTTGCGAAATGTCCGGGACAATCACGATAACTTTTGGTTTGTCCGCTGCCAACGTCGCCCCGCTCATCACTAACAGCAACAGCGTCGCGATCAAAAATTTTTTCATTGCATTCATCTTCAATTACTCCATGTTCGTCAGATCGAAGATCAGCGCGGCGACCGCATTCTCCGCCGCCTTCTTCAACGCGTTCGAGATGCTGATCTCCGAAACTTTTTGCGCCCCGAGCGTAAACATGTAAATCTCATTGCCCACATGCCCGCGCGCACTCGACGATGTACCTTCGCCTTCCGCCGCGCGGATCGGTCGACCGGTTCTCGCATCAATCAATACCATCGAGATTTTCGCCCGCACCGAGTAAAGTTGCACGCCGCCCACTATCGTTTCGCTCTTGCTGTCGAGCGGCGCCAAACTGATTACACTCCCGCACACGATGTACGGCACTTTGATAATCTCATTGATCCGCGCGATCGATTTTCGATTGAGTGCGCCCTTGTAATTCACGCCGTCCGCGTCCAACGCGCCAAGGAACATTTCTCGAGGTATAACCGTAAACAGATCGTTGTCGGCAAAAATATTTTCTATCATGTCGCCGAGTACCCGCTCCGAGCCTTCAACCTTTAAATTGTCGACGTCGATCCCTTGAAACGCCCCGAACTCCATTATCGCAACTTTGATCGGCGTCTCGAGTGGCGCCGCTTCCGCGCGAAACACCAACATCATGCTCAGCGCCGCTATCATCGACATTATGATTTTCATTACAACGCCTCAAAATAATTTTTGCGCCTTGAGATCGGCGACCATCGCTCCGACAATTTTGTCCGCAACCTGTTCGAGCGCCTTCGTCCGAAGCGCGTCATTTAATTTGTCGCGCCCGAATTGTCCGATCGCCGTCTGAATCATTTTCTGCGTGCCGACGCCCGTAAATCTTTTGAGCCAAACGATTTCGCCCGTCGACGCTTTGATCACTCGAACATCGCACTGCACTCCGATCCCAGACTTCTTGACATCAATCGACGACAACGAGCCGAGCCCCGATACACTCACCGCGCCCGCCGCTGTCGGCATGCCCGTAAACGACGACGCCATATTGATCGCGCGGCTCATCGCCGAATAATCTTCCTTCATCCAATTGCCCACGCCGAGATTAATGATCGTCCCGTGAATCAGATATTCCGCATCATTGTCTTCGCCCAGCTCCGACGTGATCTCCGGATTGATGCATTGCCCAACTTGCGCCGTCGCTATCGATTGCACCTTATGAACGTCGCCGACCTCTTCAAACACTTCGTCAAAATTGCCGTCGACCATCGCCTTCTTCATTTTCTCGTAGCCGCGCGTCTGATTTTCGAGCGACGCCGAGCCAATCTCCGCATCGATCGGCGCAAAGACGCTCAAATTGAACGCCTTGCTGTTGGTTAATCGCCCCATCACCATTTGCGACAACGCTCCCGCCGTTTGCACTTGATCAAAGCGCGTGTCGTCGTCGAATGTGAGCAACGCACAGCTCGGATTGCCCGCCGCCGCCGTCGACCACATCATTAACGTCGCCGCCAACATTAAAAATATCCGCCGCACGATCAGCCCTCCTTCTTACGTTTCGTCACGTCCTTCAACGCCGACGGCAACTTCAAATATTTTTCTTCCGCCTTCGACGAGAACTCTTTGATCTCAATCACGCTGCGCCGCCCTTCGATGTTGCCGTCCGAGCCCTTTCGATAATCCGCCGACGCAATCTTTACGAGCCGATCGCCGTCGAAATAATATCGGATTGCGCTCATCGCGCCGCCGTCCGTCGACTTGTAGTCCTCATATCTCAGCCCGTCGCTCAATTGCCCGCTCTTGATGTGAGTATAGCGCGGCATATTCGCGCTCTTGAGCTCGTCGGGAAGCATCGCGTTGATCAGCCGCGTCATTTCCTCGTCGCCGAAACTTTTGCCCTCGAAAATCTCCGCCAACCGATTGCGCGCTTGCGCCCGAACTTCATTGCGCCTCTCGCCGTAATATTTGATGTGATCGCCGTCGGTTTTTCGAGTGAAGAAAAAATTTTCGTCGCCGCGCGTCAAGCGACACATGTCAAACGCGCCGTCGCCGACCTGCTCATATCGATCCTGATTAAAGGCAACGATCAGTCCGACCAACGGCTTATCAATCAGATACTCGTTTTGCGCGACCGCCAGCCCGCTCGAGCCGAACAGTTCAACGCGATCCTTATTCGTGGTGCGCGTCGACGGAATGACGGTCTCGTAGCGAATCGTATAGCGCCCGTCTCGAATCATTTCGCGGTAGGCGTCAAGGCTGTCGGCGGAGGCAAAATTCGGAGCGATGCCGAACGTCAACGCCGCCGAAAAAGCGAGCGCGCGAATAAATTTCTTCATCACAGTTCCTCCATCGTGCCGATCACTTTTCGATTTTCGAGCAGATCATCCAAATCGCCGGTACCTGCCGGAGTTCTCGACGCGTGTCTTCCGATTTTAAATGCGCCCTTGGGGACTTCGCTCGTAAGTTTTTTGATCTCGATCGCGTTGATCGGATATTCGAGCCCGTCTCGCTCCATCGACAGCCGCGCCTCAATCAACCGTCCCGCGTCGTAAGTCATCTCGTAAATCAATTGCGCCGACTCGTCGCCCGACAAACTTTTGACTGTCGCCTCGTATCGATCGCAATCGTATTGTTTCTTGCCGACGGTTTTGACGTAACTGTTGACGAAGGTCGGATTGCCGATCGCGCTTGACACGCTCGAGTAGGGATCGTCGGGACAAAAAACCGACAACTCGATCGGAAGCGCCAACTTTCGACGGACGCCGTTCCAACCTTCGCGCGGATTCAAATTTTCGTCGCCCAATCGATCTTCGTCGAGCTCGATCATCTTGTCGTTTTCGCTGAACTGATAATATTTGCCGTCCTTATGCAGCACCAACGGATATTGCTTGCCGCGATCACCGAACAGCGCCCCGAGCGGATTGCACGCCTTCACCCACATAGGCGTCGTCTCGTTCGAGCGTTCCATGCGCTTGTCGTTGTAAGCGGCGAGCCGTTTGACCGTCCGATCCGTCGAGCCCCGCACGTTTCGATATTCCAAATAAAACTGCTCCGCGCGGAACATCTCACGATAATTTTTCGCCGCCGATTGCTCCGCATGCGCCGCGCCCGTCATCAGCGACAGCGCCAATGCTCCCGCCAAAAATATTTTTTTATTCATCGTCTGATCCTCTTATTGGTGCCGTCGAGCTTTGCAAGCAGCCCTTCGGCTTCATTGAACAGTGCATCTTCCACCGCCTTTTTCGCGGCGTTGATGAATTGAATGTTGCTTACTTTATCCGCGCCGGCGGAAATTTTTATTATCACATCATGCCGATCGATTTGCGTCTCTGAGTATTCATCGCCGTCTTCGTTCGATGTGGAGGTGCTTTTGATGGGACGCGTCAATTCAAACTCCGCCTTTGCGCTTGACGACTTGCCGGAGCCGAACGCGCCTCTGACGAGCGCTCCCGTCTCAACGTCGATGAGCTTCACCGCAACTTGCACCTCGACGGTGTATTTGGTACTGCCGCCCTTCGCACCGATTACGCCCGATTCAACCCTCGCGCCGTTGGGTTTGAGCCCCGCGCCTGTCACCGTACCCGCGATCAAATATCTCGCGCCCAACATTCGTCCGAAGTTCGTCCGATATTGCTGATCGGTCGTCATCTGATTGTTATACGCCTGCTCGCTCATAATCCACGAACGCTCCTGATTTTCCATGACGTTAAATCGATCCACGTCACTCAAAAATACTTCGGATATCTTCGAGAGCGCTGCGGCATCTCCGAAGCTCAAGCCCTCAACTTCGCCGGCGTCGTTGTGAAACGGCAGCACGGCTATCGTCGCTCCGTCCGGCACCCTTTTCGCCGCGCGGACGTCGAGCGCCGCCGACCACATCAACAGCGGGATGATTAAAATCGCCGACAAAAATTTTTTCATGACAATCCCTCCTTCAATCAATTGATCGACAGTTGGACGGTGCTGTTGCTCACGCCTTGGATAAAGATTTCGAGGTTGGATTTTTGACGGAGCAATTGCACGAGAACATTCGCCTTATGAGCCGCGCGGACGCCGACCGACGTCGACAGCATTAGCAGCGGGATAATTAAAATCGCCGACAAAAATTTTTTCATGACAATCCCTCCTTCAATCAATTGATCGACAGTTGGACGGTGCTGTTGCTCACGCCTTGGA
>CALGGP010000326.1 GCA_937915885.1 uncultured Selenomonadales bacterium
TCTACGACGAAATCTATAAAGAAAATTTCCCGCACATCCTCACCGGTCACGAGCAGGGCGCCGTCCACGCCGCCGACGGCTACGCCCGCGCCACCGGCAAGGTCGGAGTCGTGCTCGCCACCAGCGGTCCCGGCGCCGCCAATCTCATCACGGGCATTGCCACCGCCAACATGGATTCGATCCCGCTCGTTTGCATCACCGGGCAGGTCGCCAACCCCGCCATTGGCAAGGATTCTTTTCAAGAGGTCGACGTGTGCGGCATCACCACGCCCATCACCAAGCACAATTATCTCGTCAAGGACGTAAACGATCTGCCGCGCGTGTTGAGAGAAGCCTTCCACATCGCGCGCACCGGTCGACCCGGTCCCGTCGCCATCGACATCGCCGCCGACGTTTTTTTTGCGGAGCTCGACTTTGAATATCCCGAGAAAATCAATTTGCGCGGATATGCCGCCGATTATCCCGTCGATCCCGTCGAGATCGATCCCGTCGTTAAAGCCATCGAGCAATGTCATAAACCGCTGATTTTCTACGGAGGCGGCGTCACTCTTTCAAATACGTCCGACGCTCTTCGATCGATCGCTCAACGGCTCGATTGCCCGATCACGACGACCATCATGGGGCTCGGTTGCATCGACGAGAACGATAAAAATTTTTTGGGCTTCGCGGGCATGCACGGCTCCTACGGCGCGAACATGGCAATTCAATCGTGCGATCTGCTGATTGCGATCGGGATGCGGTTCAGCGATCGAGTGACGGGGCGCGTCGCCGACTTCGCACCCAACGCAAAAATTATCCATTTCGAGCTCGATCCTGCGGAGATCAATAAAAACGTCCGCGTCGATTATCGCGTGCTCGGCGACCTCCGACATTCGCTCCCGATGTTGAGTGATCGTCTCGATCAATCGACCGTCGACTTCAGCGCGCGCTTCAACGACTGGCGTCAAGAGGCGCTCGAAACTGCATCAAAACATCAATTCGGATTCCGCGCGGAGGGCGACGCGATCAAGCCCGGCGCGTTGATCACCAAGATCAGTGAGATATGCGGCGACAACACGATTGCCGTCACCGACGTCGGGCAACATCAGATGTGGGCGGCGCAATTCTTCAAAGTGCATCAGCCGCGCAACTTCCTCACGAGCGGCGGGCTCGGGACGATGGGCTACGGACTTCCGGCGGCGATGGGCGCGAAACTCGGTTGCCCCGACAAAAAAGTCGTGCTGATCACCGGCGACGGCTCGATCATGATGAATATCCAAGAGCTGGCGACGATCGCCGATCACAACATCGACGTCAAGGTCGTCATCGTGCACAACTTTATCCTCGGCATGGTCGGACAATGGCAGCGACTTTTCTACAGTCATCATTACTCGCAATCGGAGCTCAAAGGCAAGCGCGACTTCGTCAAGTTGGCGGAGGCAATGGGCGTGCGCGGTTATCGACTGACGACGGCTGATGAACTCGAAACGCGATTGCCCGAAATATTGTCGACGGAAGGCGCGGCGGTTATCGACGTGATCGTGCCCGAGGAAGAAAATGTGATTCCGATGGTGCCGGGCGGCAAGCGGCTCGATCAAATGGTGTTGGGCGATTGACGATGAGGAAACGAATTATAATCGGGCGGCTGATGATGAACGCGCGCGGCTTCGGCTTTGTGGTGCCCGACGAGCACGACGACGACGGCGACATTTACATTGCGTCAAACCGATTGGGCGGGGCGCGCAACGGCGATCGTGTCCGCACGCTGGTGTTGACGAGATACGGCGACACTCGAAAGCGCAGCGGTCGAATCATCAAAGTGCTCGAGCGCTTGTCGGCGATCAGCGGCGAAATTCAATCGGTCGTTCGCAGTCACGATCTGCCGGAGGAATTTTCGACGGAGGCATTGACGGAGGCGGCGCACATCGAAACGGAGCCGTCGGAACGGGAGATCGCGCGTCGGATCGATCGGCGGCATTTAAACATCGTGACGATCGACGGTGCGGACGCAAAGGATTTGGACGACGGGGTTTATGCGGAAAAAAATTCCGACGGCTCATATTTTTTGGGCGTGTATATCGCCGATGTAAGTCATTATGTGCGGGAGGGTTCGCCGCTCGACGCGGAGGCGTATGAACGCGGCACGAGCGTTTATCTGGTCGATCGGGTGCTGCCGATGCTGCCGAAGGAGTTATCGAACGGCATCTGCAGTTTGAACGCGGGCACGGAGCGCCTGTCGATGGCGTGCGAGATGCGGCTGTCGGCGAGCGGTCGTGTCGAGGCGTATAAAATATTTCCGACGGTGATCAGCGTGCGGCGTCGACTGTCATACGAGGGCGTGAATAAATTTTTCGCGGGCGATCGGACGGAGCTGACGGAGTTATCGGCAATGCTGTCGACGTTGAAGGAGATCAGAGACAAACGGTTTAAGCTCCGCGCGGATCGTGGCGCGATTGATTTCGAGCTTGGGGAGATCAAAGTGGTGCTCGACGACGAGGGGCATCCGATCAATGTGCTCAAGCGTCGGCGGGAGTTGGCGGAGTCGGTGATCGAGGAGTGCATGCTGACGGCGAATGAGACGGTCGCGCGGCACCTGAGCGAAAAAAATATTCCGAGCCTGTATCGAGTGCACGAGCCGCCGGCGAGTGACAATCTCGAGCGGCTCAACGAGCTGTTGAATGCCTTCGGTTTTCATTTGCGGATTCGCATGAAGGGTGTCAAGCCGTCGGACATTCAGAAGGTGCTGACGGCGGTGAAAGGGCGGCGCGGCGAGCACACAGTCAACACGGCGACGCTCCGAGCGATGCAGCAGGCGCGATATTCGGCGGAGAACGTCGGGCATTTCGGATTGGCGGCGCAATTCTACACGCATTTTACGTCGCCGATCCGTCGATACCCCGATCTGATTGTGCATCGACTGTTGAAAGAAACGCTCGGCAATCAAGCGATGAGCCCCGCGCGGCTCAAGCGTTGGAAAAAAAATTTGCCGGAGATAGCGGCGCAATCGTCGACGCGGGAGCGAATTGCGGTCGAGGCGGAGCGCGAGTCGACGATGCTGAAGGCGGTCGAGTACATGCAACAATTTGTGGGCGCGACGTTCGAGGGAATGATAAGCGGCGTGACGAATTTCGGATTTTTTGTCGAGCTCGAAAACGGCGTGGACGGTCTTGTGCGCTCGACGGGGCTTCGCGACGATCATTATGAGTTCGTCGAGCGCGAGTATGCATTGATCGGACGACGGACGGGACGAGCGTTCCGTGTGGGCGATGCGGTGACCGTCAAGCTGATCGAGGCGAACGTCGGACTGCGGCAAATAAACTTTTCTTTAGTGGACAATGCGGTGGAATGAGCGAAATTGTTTCGAGTTATGGTTGACAGCCGATTGCCGAGTGATATAATGAGCACGCCTTTGCATTTTGAAGTAGGATTTTTGGTTGGAGGGATCATTGAATGGCAATTGGCAAAGTGAAGTGGTTCAGTGCGGAGAAGGGCTACGGCTTCATCGAGCGCGAAGAGGGCGGCGATGTGTTTGTGCACTTCTCGGCGATTCAGAGTGACGGATTCAGGACTCTCGACGAAGGTCAGCAGGTCGAGTTTGAAGAAGTAGAGGGCGCGCGCGGTCCTCAAGCAGCCAACGTCAAGAAAATCTGATTCGAGTGATAAAGTATCAACGGGGCTCCGTCTGCGCGGCGGAGTCCTTTAATTTTTATAATCCCGCCCACC
>CALGGP010000327.1 GCA_937915885.1 uncultured Selenomonadales bacterium
TCGCCTTAAAAATTCGTCAGCACATCATTAACAAAAAAATTTTGCGCGGCGTCGTCTCCATGCCGTCCACGTAGAAATTATATTGATCCCGCCCGCTCCTCTTCGACACATACAACGCCGCGTCCGCGCGCTCCAGCAGATCATCTATATTATCCGCGTCCTTCGGGAACAACGCCGCCCCCACCGACGTCGACAGCGCGAATTTATGTCCCGATATCTCAAACGGCTCCCGCATCGACTTTACTAATTTCTCGCAGATCGTCCGCGTGTCCGTCTCGTCATAGCCCAATAAGAACAGTAAAAATTCATCGCCTCCGAAGCGGCACGCGACCTCCTTGCGCCCCGCAATCTCGATGATCCTCTTCGCAAACGCTATCAACAATCCGTCGCCCACCGCATGCCCGTACGTGTCATTCACCATCTTGAATTTATCCACGTCGATGAATAACAGCGCGCCGTAAAACCGACTTTGTATCGACTTCTCGATCATCGAACGCAAATATATTAAGAAATGCGTCCGATTCGGCAAGCCCGTCAACGCGTCGTGATACGCGATCGCTTTGATCTTCGTCTCCGCCTCCTGCGTCTTTCGGCGCGTCGCCCTCAACCCTTGGATCATATAATTTATATTGCCCGCCAAGATTCCGATCTCGTTGTCGCTCGTGATTTCGAGTTGCCCCGACAGATCGCCAGAGCGGATTCGATTCGCCATCTCCGTAATTTTGTGCAACGGTCTCGTCAAAGATCGCGACGCATACGCTACCACCGCGATCGTCAACAGCAAAATCACGATGCCGCCGATTAATGCCCGCATAAATAATTTGTTGAGCATCACCGTGATCGCGCGCTCCGAGTGCGTCAGCACCAACGCCCAATTTTTGTCGGTGAACGGGATCGGGATCGGTCGATAGATGCAAAGATATTCGTTATTTTCCCCGTCGCGAAAACGCGTCTCGCCCATTCCGCCTCGCAACGCCGCCTGCATCGCCCGCACCAATCCGATCGGCGCTTTGAAATCTTTGCGCTCGGTATTTTCATCGTCCTCGTTCATCTTCGTGATCACGACTTTCATCGTCTCGTAATTGAAGAGCCCCTCGCCGAGGAATTTCGGCTGCGCGATCGCCGTCCCATCGTGATCGATCAAATACGCCGACAGCGTACTCTCTTCGTTGAATTTCTCCAACAGCATTTGCACCGGTTTCAAGCTGACGTCCGCAATGATTGTCCCCGTCAATTGCCCGTCACGCTCGATCCGCTGCACCAACGTGAAGATCAAATTGTCGGTGACGGGCGAACGATACGCCGACGAAATATGTTGCGTGTTGTCGATCATCGAAAGACGTTGTCGGAGCTGAACGGAGTCGAGGCTGCCGACCACGCGCACATTTTCAAGCCCGTTTGCATTCAACAGAGTGAACAGCTCGTAAGAGGTCTCGTCAAGCGAAAATTGTCGGATCAACGCCAACTGCTGATCCGGAGGCATTTCCATGAACAGCGGGTTGGACGCGATCAGATGCTCGCGGCGCAACGGTCGAGCCAATGCCTGCCCGACGTGATTGGATAAAATCTGCGCCGTCTGAAGATCGTTCGTCTGCATGAATTGTTTGTAGTCGTCGACCATGAAATATCTCATGATGGCAAGGAACGCCGCGAACGCCACAAAGATTGCGCCGACGATTAAAGTGATCAGCTGCCCTTGAATGGATTTTTTCATGTCGATCCCTCATCGAAAAAATTTTTATGTGCTTTGACTGAAGACGATCGCCGCCGAGATCAAAATCACCAAAAGACATGCCAGCGCCGCTTTGATGAACGGCAGGCTCGGTTGCCCGTGGATTGCCTTATACGAGATGATGCCGACGGTCACCGACAAACACAGCATCGCGATCAACGTCAGCGTTGAGAAGAAACTTACCATCATTGCGCCTCACAATTTTAATGTTGCCGATATTTTATCAAAGGCGCGCGCAAAATACAATTGAATTAATGACGATTGATGTTATAATGTCATAAAAAATTTTTCCAAGGGAGTTTTCGATATGAAATACATCAGCACGAGAAGTAAGGCGAAGGCGTCGGACGCAATCACTTCGGCTCAGGCGATCCTGAAAGGGATCGCTCCCGATGGCGGGCTTTACGTGCCCGAGTCGATTCCGAAGTACAAGCCCGAGGAACTCGAGCGTTTGATTCCGAAGCGTTACGAGGTGCGTGCGGTTGATGTGTTGCATCGTTTTTTGACTGATTACACGATCGACGAGCTTGCCGAATGCGCGGAGTTGGGTTATGATTGGTTTGACGCGTCGAAGCGCGCGCCGTTGGTGGTGCTGTTGACGGATAAGACGCAACCGTCCGAGCAACCGACGGTCGAAAAAAAATCCGACGAAGAGGCGTCCGCCGACGGATTATTATTGAGCGGGGCGCCGAAGGAGGAGCCCAAGCCCGCGGAGCCTCCCGCGCCGGTCGAAAAAAAGGTGACGGGGATTTTGGAGCTCTGGCATGGACCAACGTCGGCGTTTAAAGATATGGCGTTACAAGTTTTGCCGCATCTGATGAGGCAGGCGCTGATCAAGACCGGCGAGACGGATCAGATTTTGATCTTGGTGGCGACGTCGGGCGACACGGGGAAGGCGGCGTTGGCGGGCTTCGCGGACGTGCCGCAGACGAAAATCATGGTATTTTATCCCGAGGGCGGAGTGAGCGATCTGCAGCGGCTTCAGATGGTGACGCAGACGGGCTCGAATGTCAACGTGGTCGCAGTCAAAGGGAATTTCGACGACGCGCAAAACGGCGTGAAGAAAATTTTCGGCGACAAATCGATCCGCGCAGAGCTGTCGGAGCTGGGAGTAAAATTGTCGTCGGCGAACTCGATCAATTGGGGGCGGTTGGCGCCGCAGATCGCATATTACGTGTCAGTCTACGTCGATCTGGTCGAGTCGGGGCAAATCAAATTGGGCGACAAGATCAATATGGTAGTGCCGACGGGGAATTTCGGAAATATCCTCGCGGCGTATTACGCCAAGCGCATGGGGCTGCCGATCGATCGATTGATCTGCGCGTCGAATGCGAACCATATTTTGACGGACTTTTTCAGGACGGGAGTGTACGATCGCAATCGAGAATTTTATCGGACGATGAGCCCGTCGATGGATATATTGATATCGAGCAATCTGGAGCGGCTTTTATATCATGAGACGGGCGATCCGCGTCGGGTGAAAAAGATGATGGACGATCTGTCGTCGACGGGGAAATTCAAAATCGATACGGTGTTGAAAAAGAAATTGGATCGGATATTCTACGCGAACTTCGCGACGGAGGAGGAGACGTTGCGCGGGATCAAGCATGTGTTTGACACATTCGAGCGCTACATCATCGACCCGCACACGGCGGTCGGCTTCGTCGTGTCGGAGAAATATCGGCAGGTGACGGGCGACGAAAAGCCGCTGGTGATCGCGTCAACGGCGTCACCATATAAATTTGCGCCGTCGGTGTTGCGAGCGCTGGGCATCGATCCGTCGAATATAAGCGAGTTCGGGCAATTGGATCGATTGAATAACATCACGAGCCGACCGATCCCCGTCGGGCTGTCGAAACTGGACAAGGCTGAAGTTTTACACTCGACGGTTTGCGAGCCGTCGGCGATGGCTGGTGAGGTGCTTGCCTTTGCGCGACAACATGCTTGAAACTTATCCGCTCGATACGCAAATTTTGTCGTCGATGGTTGACTTGGCGCGGCGCGAGCCGGAGTTTGATTTGTTTTGGCGCCGATTCGTCATGGCGGATATGTTGAGCAAACTGACGCCCGAACAATTCAACGCGCTGCCGAATCAACCGTGGTATCGAGAATATTGGCGGCTCGTCGAAGAACGCCGACGCGAAACGAAATATGCGGACGTAGAAAAAAATTTGCGCGATCAGACGCTCGAAATGCTCCGCCGCGAAAACGAGCAATCCAAGCAGCAAAATTTTGCGGCGACACTTCTTATGCTTGGCGACATTGATCAAGCGTTGCCTTTGATCGATCAGCGCTCGTGGGCTCCAAAGTTGCGAGAGGACTTCGCGACGTTTATGAAGTTGGAGCGCAATCGGCAGGTGCAAGAATTTTTACGGGCGCGGTACTCGAATTTGATCGAGCGATTTGCGAAAACCGATTGGGATTTGATAAAATTTGAAGAGGTCGCGCCGAAGGATTATAAAATTTTCTACTGTTGGTTGCAGGGACGGGACGAAATGCTGCCGCTCGTGCGGTGTTGTTTCAACAGCTTGCGAATGAACGCCGGCGATCGGGAGATATGTTTCATCGACGAAAAAAATTATTCCGCTTACGTCGATTTGCCGAGTCGCATCGTCGAAAAATACAAGGCGGGAAAAATCTCGCGCACGCATTTTTCGGATGTTATTCGATTCAATCTGCTCGAGCATTACGGCGGCTTGTGGCTCGACGCGACGATGTTGGTGACGGAGCCGCTCGATCGACACAAAGGTTTTTGGGCGCGGACGTATTTCACTCAAAAATACTGTAACGAAAAAAGCAATGACAATCCGTATGTTAAGGCGCTTTTGTGTTACGTGTCGTATGCGCGCTGGGCAAGTTTTCTGCACAGCAGCTCCGTCAAACACCACCCGCTGTTCGCATTTCTGAGTGAGTTTTATCGGGAGTATTGGCGGGACTTCGACGAGCTCATTGATTATGTGTTGATCGACTTCATCATCGATCTCGCTTACGAAAATATTCCGTTCGTGCGTCGGGAACTTGATTCGGTGCCGATCAACAATTTGGATATCAACACGCTCGTGTTTCATCTCAACGAGCCGTATGTAAAATATCCGTTCGACAAAATTCTCAACGGGACGTTCTTACACAAGTTATCGTGGAAGGTGCCGCTCGATGCGCAATCGGACGGTACGGTGTTCAGAGAAATTGTTCGCCGCTACGGTTGAAGTCGACGGAAAAAATTTTGGGGAGCTGATAATTTGAGCGATACAAACGAAAAAACGATGTCGAAGACTTATGATCCTCAGTCGTTCGAGAAGAAAATTTATGAGTTCTGGGAGGCGAATAATTATTTCCGCGCGGACGAGCACTCCGACGCGCCAGCATACAGCATCGTGATCCCGCCGCCGAATGTCACGGGTCAATTGCACATGGGTCATGCGCTCGACGAAACTCTTCAGGATATTTTGATCCGCTATCATCGAATGAAGGGCGACGCCACGTTGTGGATGCCCGGCTGTGATCACGCGGGGATTGCGACGCAGGCGCGCGTTGAGGAATCGCTCCGCGCGGAAGGCACCAATCGATATGAGTTGGGGCGCGAAAAATTTTTGGAGCGCGTCTGGCAGTGGAAGCAAAAATACGGCAATCGGATTTTATATCAATTGAAAACGCTCGGGTCGTCGTGCGATTGGGAGCGCGAACGCTTTACGATGGACGAGGGCTGTTCTCGAGCCGTCCGCGAAGTGTTTGTCACTCTCTACGACGAAGGTTTAATCTATCGCGGCACGCGGATCACCAATTGGTGTCCAAAATGCAATACGGCGCTGTCTGATATCGAAGTCGAGCACGTCACCGAGGCGGGGCATTTGTGGCACCTTCGCTATCCTTTCGAGGACGGCTCGGGCTACGTCGAAGTGGCGACGACTCGTCCCGAGACGATGCTCGGCGATACCGGAGTTGCCGTTCACCCCGACGACGATCGATATAAAAATTTGATCGGCAAGACGCTGATACTTCCGATTGTCGGTCGCAAGATAAAATTATTCGCCGATGAATACGTCGATAAAGAATTCGGCACCGGCGCCGTCAAGGTGACGCCCGCTCATGATCCCAACGATTATGAGATGGGCTTGCGACACGATCTCGAGCAAGTCAAAGTGATCGAAAACGACGGGACGATGAGCGCGGGGCTCGGAAAATATTCGGGGCTGGATCGTTACGAGTGCCGTCGATTGATCGTCGAGGATTTGAAGGCGATCGGAGCGTTGGTGTCGACGGAGGATCACGAGCACGCGGTCGGACATTGCTCGCGTTGCAACACGACGATCGAGCCGCTGATCTCTCAACAGTGGTTTGTCAAAATGGAGTCGCTTGCCAAGCCTGCGATCGAGTGTGTGCGCGACGGCAGATTAAAATTTGTGCCGGATCGTTTTACGAAAATCTACGAGAATTGGCTTGAAAACATTCGCGATTGGTGCATCAGTCGGCAATTGTGGTGGGGACATCGAATCCCCGCGTGGTATTGCGACGACTGCGGAAAAACTTCGGTCTCGCGCGTCGACCTCGACCAATGCCCGCATTGTCACAGCAAACGTATTCATCAGGACGAAGACGTTCTCGATACGTGGTTCAGCTCGGCGCTGTGGCCGTTTTCGACAATGGGCTGGCCCGATCAAACGACGACGCTTAAAAAATTTTATCCGACGAGCACACTCGTCACCGGCTACGACATCATCTTTTTCTGGGTGGCGCGAATGGTGATGATGGGCTTGAAATTCGCGGGCGATGTGCCTTTCCGACATGTCTTCATTCATGGGCTGGTCAGAGACTCGCAAGGTCGAAAGATGAGTAAGTCGCTCGGCAACGGCATCGATCCCGTCGAGGTCATCGACAAATACGGCGCCGACACGTTGAGATTTATGTTGATCACCGGCAACACGCCCGGCAATGACATGCGCTTTTATTGGGAGCGCGTCGAATCCGCGCGGAACTTCGCGAACAAAATTTGGAACGCGTCCCGTTATCTGCTGATGAATCTCGACGGCTTTGATCGGACGTTTAAACCGTCGGCGGAGGATTATACGTTGGCGGATCGATGGATCATGTCGCGGCTCGAGCAGACGCATCGGGCGGTGACCGACAATCTTGAACGATACGAGCTGGGCGAGGCGGCGCGGCTGATTTACGAGTTTCTCTGGAGCGAGTATTGCGATTGGTACATCGAGCTGACGAAGGCGCGGCTGTATAATAAGGACAATGCGCGTGCGCGGTCGACGGCGCTGTATGTGTTGTCGACGGTGCTTGAATCGACGCTGAGATTGTTGCACCCGTTCATGCCGTTCTTGACGGAGGAAATTTGGCAGAAGTTGCCGCACGAAGGCGACAGCATAATGATCGCGCCGTGGACGACGGAGGCGTATTCGATCGACGAACAATCAATCCGCTCGATGGAAACGATCATGGAGACGATCAAGACGATCCGAAATCTCCGCGCGGAGGTCGGAGTACAACCGCGTCAAAAATCGGCGGTGCAATTGAAGTTGAGCGACGCGGGCTTGATCGAAACTTTTAAATCGAATGCGGGCTATTTGACGGCGCTGGCATCGTCGGAGCCGATCACATTTTTGACGGCGTCGGACGCGAAGCCGGAGCATGCGTTATCGGGCGTGGCGGTCGGCGTGGAAATTTATCTGCCGCTGAAGGGCTTAATCGATGTCGAAAAAGAGACGGCGCGCCTGACGAAAGAGCTTGAAAAACTTCGCAAAGGGATCGCGTCGACGGAAGGGAAATTGAGCAACGAAAGATTTTTGTCGAAGGCGCCGGCGTCGGTGATCGAAGCGGAGCGGGAAAAATTGTCGGCGGCTCGCGAAAAAATCTCTGCGCTCGAATCGCGCATCGCTCAATTGAGATCATAACTCCCGCCTAACCGCATATGACAGTTAGCAACTGCCGACGCTCGGAGCTACGGGGTGACGGAAAAAAATTTTTTGATCCCACCCGCCCACC
>CALGGP010000328.1 GCA_937915885.1 uncultured Selenomonadales bacterium
CCGCCCGCCCACCCATGAAAAATTTTTTTCAAAAGAGCGTCGGCGGCGCAGGGTGGGAACCACTCCCACAATTTGGGCGCCGTCACTGGTGGGTGGGAGCGTCGACGGCGCCCTTTAAATTTCATGTAGAAAATTTATCCGACGATCGCTTGACCGAAGTACACGACCGCGCCCATAAATATTACGAACGGTATGTAGAATTTCACCGCGAACGCCAACAGTTGAGAGTCCGCGCCTTGCACGCCGATTGCCGCCGAGCCGATCGCTATCGACAGCGGCGAGATCATTTTGCCCGCGCAGGCGCCCGTCGCATTCGCCGCCGCCACCCACGCTTGCACCGTGTCATTCGCGCCGATCGCCTGACTGGCTATGACTTGCAGCTTGCCGAAGAGCACGCAACTCGACGTCGCCGAGCCCGTGATGTAAGTTCCGACCGAACCGAGGAACGCCGCTATGCACGGATAACCCGTCCCCGTCGCCGCAACCGCCGTATCTGCAATTTGCCCCGTCATGCCGCTGTAGCCCATGACTTTCGCCGTCGCGATGACCGCTATGATCGTCAGCATCGTAAATTTCAAGCCGTTGATGGTTTTTCCGAGCACGCCGAACATTTCTCCGAACGACGCGCCCTGTTTGCTTCCGCCGATAAACGCCGCGAGCAGAATCAGAACGCCCGGCGTGTTGATCCACACGAACGTGTAAGGCGCGCCGCCTTCGCCGGTGTAAATCGGCACGGCGGACTTGAATTGCATCAGGAATTGATTGATCGGCGGCACCAATTTACTGGTGAACAACAGGAATAAGAAAATCAGAATGAAGGGCATGCAAGCGGTGAGCGCCTTCGACGAATCGATTTTCGTCTCCGCTTGATCGGGCATCGCAAATTCGGGATCGTTGACGGGAAATTTTTTGGCGAGCACAACGATCGTCCCCATGGTTACGATGGCGCCCGCGACGACCGCCAATTCCGGTCCGACGAACATCGAGATCGCGAATTCGGGAATGAAAAATGCGAGCCCCGCTCCGAGACACATCATCGTCATGCCGCGAAGCGCGCCCAAGCCGCCGCCCGTCACGATGACCATCAGCCACGGACAAAGCAACGTCAGAACGCCGAGTTGCATGCTGGTGAACGTCGCGAGCTGGACGGTATCAAAGCCGGTGACGTTGCCGAGCGTGACGAGCGGGATTCCGATCGAGCCGTAAGCGGTCGGCACGGAATTTGCAATCAGGCAGACACTCACCGAGAGGATCGGATTAATGCCGATGCCGGCGAGCATGCCCGCAGGGACGGCGATCGCGGTTCCGAACCCCGCCATGCCCTCGAGGAAGCCGCCGAAGCCCCAACCGATCAGAAGAATCAGCACGCGTTTGTCGTGACTGACGCTCGTAAGCATTTCCTTGATCGTGTCCATGGCTTTGGTGTGCAGCACTAAATTATACGTAAATATCGCTGCAATGATGACTAACAGGATGGGCCAACACGCGAGCGCGAGACCTTCGAGAACGGCCTCGATGGCGTATTGCGTTTCCATGTTCCAGACTCCGATGCCGGCGGCGAGCGATATGATGAGCGCCGCGACGCACGCCTTCCACGGTGCCATCTTGATGATGGCGAGCGCGAGCACGAGCCATAAGATAGGCGACAATGCAAGTAAGAACATCAAAGTGATCATACCCCCTTACAGAAAAAAATTTACGCGGCGGCATAATTCATCGCATCACTCCCTTCGAGGACGGTCGAATGATATTCGGCATGGGATATTTTACCACCTCTTACGATTTGCTACTAAAAAATTTTTCAATCGATGTCTTCAAACACGTCGGCGACATCGATGATGAAGTCGTCGTACAGCGACACTTTGATCATTTTTTGAGACTCCGCCTCCGCGCGCTCCTTTTCGTCCATGTCCGCCCACTCTTTGGCGGTGTAGAAATAATAAATGTTGTCGAACTCAAATTTTCCGTCCCGAAGCACATAAACCATTACCGATTTTCTGATCGGATCGACCAGCCAATATTCCTTCACTCCATATTTTTCATACGTAAACAACTTATCGATGCGATCTTTTTTTTCAGTCGACCTTGAGAGAATTTCGACGACGAGATCGGGCGTGCCTTCGATCCGTTTTTTCGTGATGATGTCTGGATTGCAAACGATCACCACGTCGGGGATCACATGATCGTCATCCTCGCTCAAAAAAACATCCGGCTCCAAAAATGCCTGACACCTTTTACCTCTGAGATAATTCTTAAACCTTGAATGGATATTGCCTTCAACCCGAATATGATCCATCGACGGACGCGACATCATATATTCTCGCCCGCCTATGATCTCGTAGTCCTGCCGTTCTTCGATAATCGGCTCATACGCCAATGCTCCCGCCATGATTTTTCCCTCCGTTCACCGCAACAAATCTATTTTTTCGATCTCATATCCGCCCGCGTTGAGCGCACGCACGATCCGATCGATGTGCTCTTGATTGTGTGTCTCGACCGTCACCTCCAACACCACTTTTTTGAAGCTGTCCGTCATCATCGCCTGATCGTGCTCAAGTTTGATTACATTCGCGTTCTCGTCCGTCAGGATTTGCGACACGTTCAGCAATTGCCCCGGCTTGTCCGGCAGTTGCACCGCGAAACAGAATATCCGCCCGCGCGCAATCATCGCCTTGTCTATCAGCGCCGACAACGTCGAGATATCAATATTCCCGCCGCTCACGATCGCCGCGACTTTTTTGCCCTTGAACGGCAATTTTTGTAATGCCGCCAACGATAATACGCCCGCGCCCTCCGCAATCAATTTATGTTTTTCAATCAACGACAGCAGCGCCGACATGATCTCCATCTCGTTGACTGTAATTATTTCGTCAAGATATCGTCGGCAGAACGCGAACGTCAATTCGCCCGCGCGTTTCACCGCACAGCCGTCCGCTACCGTGTCCGCACTGTCGAGCGTCACCAAGCGCCCCGCGTCGAGCGCCGCCTTCATGCACGCCGCATTCTCCGGCTCAACTCCTATCACTTGCACCGTCGGACTGACCATCTTCGTAGCCAGCGCCACTCCGCTTACAAAGCCGCCGCCGCCGACCGGCACCAAGATCGCGTCGACATCTTTCAACTCATTTATTATTTCGAGCGCCGTCGTTCCTTGACCCAATAACACCTCTCGATCATTGAAGGGATGAACGTAGACGTAGCCGTGTTGAGCCTGCAACTCGAGCGAGTGCGCCGCCGCGTCGTCAAAGCTGTCGCCGTGCAATACGACTTCCACGCCGAAACTTTTCGTCGCCTCGACCTTGAGCATCGGAGTCGTCGCCGGCATGCAGATCACCGCTTTGATCCCCAACCGTTGAGCAGCAAACGCCACGCCTTGAGCGTGATTGCCCGCCGACGCCGTGATCACTCCGCGCGCTTTTTCCTCGTCCGTCAATTGACTCAACTTATTATATGCGCCGCGAAGTTTGAACGCGCCCGTGTGCTGAAGATTTTCCGGCTTCAAAAACACTTCGTTGCCGCTCAGCTCCGAGAAAAAGTCGCTGTGTATCAGCCGCGTCTTGCGCACCACGCCCGCCAATTGCTTGTCCGCTCGATACACGTCCGCTATCGTCGTTTGCGCCGCTATCTCGTCCGGCGTCGGCTCCACCGTTTTTTCTTCGGTTGTCAATCCGTTCATCCCCTCGATCGAAATTTTGTCAGTCCTTCTTGTCGGCGGCTATCTTACTCGCCAAGTTCGACAGCCCGCCCGCTAAAAAGTTCCGCGCGGAATCGATTTTACTCTCGACGGCGTTTTTCGTCGCATCGATCTTGTCTTCGACCGCCGCCTTTTTCTCCTCGACCGCCGCCTTCGTCGCATCGATTTTTTCTTCAACGGCATTTTCGACGGCTGCCTTCTTTTCTTCGACGGCATTTTCGACGGCTGCCTTCTTTTCTTCGACCGCGTTCTTCGTCGCGTCGATCTTATCCTCGACGGCAGATTTCGTAGCATCGATCTTGTCTTCGACCGCCGCCTTTTTCTCCTCGACCGCCGCCTTCGTTGCATCAATTTTTTCTTCGACGGCATTTTCGACGGCTGCCTTCTTTTCTTCGACCGCGCTCTTCGTCGCGTCGATCTTATCCTCGACGGCGCTCTTCGTCGCGTCGATCTTATCCTCGACGGCAGACTTCGTCGCGTCGATCGTATTTTCGACGGCGGCTTTCTTCTCTTCGACCGCGTTCACCACTGCGTCCTTCACGCCGACTTTTTTCTCTTCATTCTCCATTTTTCCTACCTCCAATGCTTTAGTGCAACGTAACTTTAACATTGCAACTGCCTTACTGTCAATGAATTTCGTTGCAGGATTTTTCACCGCCGCATAGAAAATTTCGATCAAAAGGAGGCTCCTTGCTATGATTAATAAAATTTTGGTTCCCGTCGACGGCTCCGCCGGCTCCGACCGCGCCGTCGCTCAGGCGATTGCGATTGCGTCAAGCTGCGGCGCCAAAATTTATTTCCTTTACGTCGCCAACATCAATCAGCTTGCGATCAACGCTTACCTCTCCGACGCCATCCTCGCCGCCGTCAAGAAAGCCGGTCAGGTGATTCTCGAGCGCGCCGAACACATGATGCCGGGCGATATCGAGTACGAAGTTTTTTCGGAGACCGGCTCGCCCGCCGTCACGATCCTCGACTTTGAAAAGCGTCTTGAGATCGATCTGATCGTGATGGGCAGTCGCGGGCTCGGCTTGATCAAAGGCGTGCTGCTCGGGAGCGTCAGTCAATACGTGGTCGAGCAAGCGACTTGCCCCGTGCTCGTCGTCAAATCCGGAGGCGATGATTGATGAACGTGCGGGAGGTCGTCGAGCAATACACTCGCGCCGCGCAGGGCGGCAACATCAATGCGATGAACGTCCTCGGCAATCTGTATTACAACGGTGAGGTCGTCGACCGCAATTATCGACTGGCGTTTAAGTGGTACAAGGCGGCGGCGGAGGGCGGCGACATCGACGCGATGAGGAATGTGGCGGAGATGTATCATCAGGGCGAAGGCACGCGTCGGAGTCTGAATAAGGCGGTCGAGTGGTTCACTCGCGCGGCGGATCGAGATGACGGCGCGTCGCTCAACGCCCTCGGTTATATGTATCATCAGGGCGACGGCGTCAAGCGCGACCATGCGAAGGCGATCGAGCTGTACACGCGGGCGGCGAAGGCGGGCAGTTCGGAGGCGATGGTCAATCTGGCGTATATCTGCAGTCACGGCGAGGGCGCTCAAAAAAATATGAGGCAGGCGTTTCAATGGTACGAGAGGGCGTCGGCGTTTAATCATCCGGAGGCGTTGAGGAATTTGGCGTTGATGACATACAACGGTCAGGGCACGAAGCAGGACATTCGCAAGGCGTATTGGCTGATGACGCGGGCGGCGAAACTGCATTACGATGTGGCGATGCTCGAGTTGGCGGAAATGTATTATCACGGAGAGCGCCGAAATTTGAGTCGGGCAATGAAGTGGTACATGGCGGTGCGGGAGTGCGACAATGAGGAGCTCCGCGCGGTGGCGGAAGAAGCGTTGCGGGAAATTGAAAAAGCATCTCCGCTCGGTTGAGTGAAGATGCTTTCCTATGTTGAAGGGCTCGAACGAATCAATTTGCGCCGACGATAGGGATCGCCGACGGCGATTGAATAACTCATAAGCCGGAGTTGGTGAAGCGTCATTGTGATATAACGGATGCGGCTGATGAGGAGTGGTCGCATTTTTGCTCGAAAGAGCTGTTGAGCGACGGAAGCGGCTCATCATTTTTAAAGTCGATCAACGATCGAAAGATGTGCAGCCTCGCAGTTCATCTGCACCTGAACCGACTCGTCGAGCCTCAGCATAAGCATGTCTATCCCGCCCGTCCGACGGCTCCGCCGCCCTATTTGGGAGGCTGTCGCCGACTTTTTTTAGCGCCGTCCACCGCCCCCACTCGCCCGCCCGTCGGTGGACGGCGCTTTCGACGAAGAGGAGGCGCCGTCAATTTCGTCCGACCGTTGGCAACTGCGCTGTCGAGCACGAGAGGGCGCCGTTTGTTTCGCTCGACCGTTGGCAACCGCGCCGCCGAACACGGAAGGGGCGCCGCCGGTTTCGCCCGACCGTTGGCAAGCGCGTCGCCGAACACGGAAGGGCGCTGTCAATTTCGCCCGCCCGCTGGCAACCGCGCCGCCGAGCATGGAAGGGACGCCGTCGATGTTGTCCGCCCCGACCATCCTATGGCTGGAGCGCCGCCGTCGCGGGTGGGAACCACTGCCCTCAGTTGGGCGCCGAGCACAGTGGGCGGGAGCGACGAGCGGCGCCCCATTTTTCGTTGTCCCCGCGCGGGTGAGATTATTTTTGTTCGATGAACTCTTCTATGATCGAGTCGAGATCGCCGTGTATGTCGAACGGCAACTCATAATCGACGTCCGTTCCGAGCAGCGCCAGATCGATCTCCGTCGACACTTTGTCCGCCTCCGCATACAACGCCTTCAACTGTTGCCGTACCTTGTTTCGATCATAGTCAATCGTCTGAATCCGCTCGATATCATAGCGATACTCCGTCTGATTGCCGTCCTTGTTGAACACGTAGCCACGCCCCACATTTTTGTGAATGACGTGCGAGCTCTGCTGACGAACAAGCCCGTCGAGCGTCGACGCCAACGCATGACGACGCCGATTCGCATCAACCGCCGTATCCAGATCAAAGCTCATTTGTGACTTCGCCGCATGGATCGCATGCGACAATTTCTCCCGCTCCTCGATCAATCGGAATAAAAATTTTATCACGCCGTCCGTCGGAAATTTCTTCTCGTCGTAATTCGTCACGTCGAGCTCCTCGTCCGCTTGACCCGCTACCGCCTTCGACCGAAAATGCTTTTCTTTGATCGTCATCAGCACTCCCGACTCCTCGAGATATTCCGTCGCGTGATCGCTGAGCTTGTTGAACATGTTTTGCGTTTGAAACGCGTCCTTCAAATTCATGCAGTCGACCTCCTAATCAAGAAAGTCTTTCAATTTCTTGCTCCTCGACGGGTGGCGCAACTTGCGGAGCGCCTTCGCCTCGATCTGTCTGATGCGCTCTCGAGTGACGCCGAAACTTTGTCCGACCTCCTCGAGCGTGCGCGCCCGCCCCGTCTCGTCGAGCCCGAATCGCAATATCAAGACCTTCTGCTCGCGCTCCGTCAATGTGCTCAACACTTCGCCGAGCTGCTCTTTCAACAGTTGGAACGACGCCGCATCCGCCGGAGCCTGCGCATCTTGATCCTCGATAAAATCTCCCAGATGCGAATCTTCCTCTTCGCCGATCGGCGTCTCGAGCGACACCGGCTCCTGCGCGATTTTCATGATCTCTCTGACGCGGTCGACGCTGACTTCCATCTCCTTTGCGATCTCGTCGGCAGTCGGCTCCCGCCCGAGCTTTTGAAGCAATTGACGCGACACGCGGATCAACTTATTGATCGTCTCCACCATGTGGACGGGGATTCGGATCGTCCGCGCCTGATCGGCTATCGCGCGCGTGATCGCCTGCCGTATCCACCACGTTGCATACGTGCTGAATTTATAGCCCTTGTTATAATCGAATTTCTCAACCGCTTTGATCAATCCCAGATTGCCCTCTTGGATCAAATCCAAAAACAGCATCCCGCGCCCGACGTACCTTTTCGCGATGCTCACCACCAAGCGGAGATTCGACTCCGCCAATCGCTTTTGAGCCTCCTCGTCGCCCGCCTCCATCTGTTTCGCCAGATCGACTTCCTCTTGCGCCGTCAACAGCGGCACACGTCCGATCTCCTTCAAATACATTCGCACCGGATCGTCAATCGAAATGCCCTCCGGCACGCTCAAATCGACGGCGGGCGGCGGCGTCGGAGTCACGCGCTGTTTATCCTTTTCGGTCTGCTCGTTCTCGACCACCGGCGGCGGCATCGTGTCGTCAATCTCGTCGGGCTCGTCGTTGTCGTCCTCGTCAAGGTCGTCAATGATCTCGATCCCGTTTTGACTGAACGTATCAAACAGTTCCTCGATCTCCTCCGGCGACAAATCCTGCTTCTGCAGCGCCTCAAACATCTCGCCGTACGTCAGCGTCCCGCCGTTGTCCTTGCCCTTGCCGAGAAGGTCGGCAACGATTTGGGAGCTGCGATTCAGCCCGTCCTCCGGCAGCATTACATCCTTACTGTTATCGTCTGTCATACAGCAGCCCCCTTTGTCTGCGATAATTTTTGTGATCAACATTTTTTAAAGTCGAGCTCACCCTTCACGCGTTGTGCTTCGGATAATATTGCCGCGAATTCGGGCGAGCCGCGCTGATGTTTTTCGAGCTCATTCATCAATTGCCGATATTGATTGCCAAGCAATTCAAGCCGCAAAACCTTCAACGAATCCATATACGCCTGAACTTCTTCGGTCGTCAACTCGTCGCTTGCGCCGACAAGGCACTCCGACAACTCCGCCAACGCCTCGTCGCTCAGCTCCCGCGCGGCGGAGATATCATCGGGGCGGCGCTCCTCTTCGATGCATTTTTCGATGTACGTCACGATCTCACGATGCAATTTCGGAAATTCTTCTTTCGGAATCGACGTAAGCGCGTGTTGAAGCAGATCGGTCGCATGCCAACCCGCTCTGATGAGCGTCCGCCACGAGCGCCACGCCGCATCGTTTTGCGCCTCCGCGCGGACGGTATTTATTTTGACGACCCGCCCCGTCGACGCGTTTGACGCACGATTGAGCGAAAGATTTTTCCATTCGCTGTTGACGGTATTCGGATCGAGGTCGAGCGCCGACGCCAGCTTTCGACTGTATTCATTTCGCAACGCGGAATCATGCATTTTCGCGATCGCCGACAAAATTTCCCTCAACGCATTTATTTTTCCGTCGAGCGTACGGTGGTCGACGTGCTCGAGCACATATTTGATACGATAATCGATCATCGGCATCGCATCAGCCGCCAACGCTTGAAACGCATCACTGCCGTGCTTGCGAACAAAATCATCGGGATCCTTGCCGTCGGGAATGATGATCACGGAGGCTTGAGCGCCGACGTCGGTGATGATCGGCAGGGCGCGCATCGTGGCGCGTTGACCGGCTTCATCGCTGTCGTAGCAGAAAATAATTCGGCGCGAGTGTCGATTGAGAATGCGGGCGTGCTCGAGGGTAAAAGCGGTGCCGAGCGTGGCGACGACATTTTTAATGCCGTTGGCGACAAGCGAGATGGCGTCCATATACCCTTCGACGACGATCGCAAAGCCTTCGCGCGTGATCGCCGACGCCGCCCGATCGAGACCGAACAGCACTCGACGCTTATTAAAAATTTTCGTTTCGGGGGAGTTGAGATATTTGGGAGCGTCACCGTCGGACGAATCGAGAATGCGACCGCCGAAAGCTAGCACGTGACCGGTTTGATCGACGATGGGGATCATGACGCGATTGCGGAATCGATCATAAACGCCGCCGTCCCTTGCGCGCGTGCCGACGAGACCGGCGTTGAGCAATTGTTTCGTCGAGGTGCCGCGCTTGACGAACGCCGTTGCAAGTTTATCCCAATCATTGGGCGCGTAACCGATTTTGAAGTCTTTGATGATCTCGTCGGAGATGCCGCGCGCGGCGAGATATTCCAGCGCGGGCTTGCCGTAGGGAGTGAGCATCAAACAGTTATGGAAAAAATTCCGCGCCAGTTCATTGACTTCGTAAAGAGATTTTTCCTCGCGCTCGGACTCGATCTCTGCGACGGAGCGCTGTCGATCGGTCGGGATCGGAATGTTGAGCCGCTTCGCCTGCAGTTTGACGGCGTCGAAATACGAGATATGCTCCATCTCCGCAATGAATTTGAAAACATTGCCGCCGGCGCCGCACCCGAAGCAGTGATAAAAACCCTTCAACGGGTCGACGGTGAACGACGGAGTTTTTTCGGAATGGAAGGGGCAGCACGCCCAATAACGATTGCCCTTGCGGACGAAGGAAACGTAGCGCGAGGCGACGGTGAGGATATCGGAGTTGTCGCGAACGCGGGAGACGAAGTCGTCAATCACTGCGGTCTGCACCGGTCTCACCTCCGAAATCTCTTATTCGTTGGCGTATATATTCCCTATCAATGGCGAATATCCTTTTCGAGTGGAAATTTTTTATGAATGCGTAATTCGTAATTCGTAATGCGTAATTGGGGCGACGGTTTAGGGCGCCGTCGTCGCTCCCACCCACCAAGCACGGCGCCCATATTTTTTCAGCGATACCCACCCGCGCCGACGGCGCCTTTCGCTTTCGAGAGCCGGCAGCTTCGTCCCAAGTCGAATGGCGATAGCCCTTAAGGTTGGGCGGCGCCATTGAAGGCGGGAGCGTTGGCGCGACGAAATAATTTTTCCCGCCCGATGAAAAGGACGGGCGCCGCCGACGCGGGTGGGAACCACAGGCTAATTTGGGCGCCGCCGGTGGAGGGTGGGAGCGTCGGCGGCGCCCTTCGCTGTCGATGGCAGGCAGCTTCGTCCCCAAGCGTCGGCAGTATGCAATACTGCCAAGGG
>CALGGP010000329.1 GCA_937915885.1 uncultured Selenomonadales bacterium
CCCAATCGTCCTTCCGGCGGCAGCCCCCCGAAGGACGATTGGGTCAAAAAAATTTTTTTCCGTCGCCCCTCGTCGCCCCATGTCAACGGCGACCGCTTGATCGGGTGGAGGCGGCGGCTTTTGACGGAGCGACGAGTAATGGGCGCCGACGCCGCTCCCACCCACGAGGCGGCGCCCAAATTGTGTTCGAGGTTCCCACCCCGCGTCGGCAGCGCCCGTCCCCCACAATTCCTAATTCCTAATTCCTAATTGCCTTTAAGGAGTGATCTGTTTGCCGAGTACCATGACAAATGCGGAGATCGCAACAAATCTCTTGACGTACATCACAAAATACGTCAGCTACGACAGCGACACCAAGACCGTCAACGTCGACCTTCAATCGTTCGTCAACAACGCACAACCCCAACTCGCCACCGTCCGCGCGGCGTTCACTTCCGCCGTCACTTCGACCTACGACGGCGCCGACGCCTACACTCTCAACAGCGCCGAAGAGCTTGCCGCCGCCGTTGCAGTCGTCGGTGAGCCCATCGATCGGATGCTTCAAACCATCGCGGGAGTGAGCGCCGCCGATCTGCTCGGCAACGCTCAAGCCGTCGGTCAACTCCTCGCATATTACATCGTCCAATGGCGCACCGCAGAAAATTACGATCCCGTCGGCGGACTGCTCGATCAGATGATCGCGCTGCTCGAGGCGGATTCTCAAGAGGCGATCGCCGCCAACATCAATCAAGCGATCATCATGCCGTTCATTCAGACGCGCGGCATTCAGACCGTCGCCGATCAGCTCGCCAAAGGTTTTGCCGACGGCAACATCGATCTCACGAGCGGGCTGGTGCTGTTGCCCGCGCTCACCGACATGATTGACGACGACTCCCGCGCCAACATTCGGGAGATCATCGGCATCATCACCAACACGCTCAAAAATCAGATTCTCGCCGACGGCAACGATGCCGCGCCGAACCGTTTCAACATCGCCGTCAACAGCGGCACGCTCGCCTTCAATCCGAATATCCTCAGCGTCTACATCACCGACATTGACGCGCTCGGTACATCGTCACTTCAACCGATCGATGCGTCCGAAGACACCGTCGGCGCGTTCCGCGTTCTGGTCGCGGGCAATCTCGACGGCTCCGAAGGCGAAAGCCTCATCGGCTCCGGCGGCAACGATATCATTCTCGTCGGCGGCGACGATTCCGTTTACTCGGGCGACGGCAATGATCTGATCGTCATCGAGGACGGCAACTCGACCGTCGAGACCGGCACCGTCACCGATCCCGCCACCGGTTTCGAGTACACCACCGTCACCGGCTCGATCTACGAGGACAATCACACGCGACAGGCGATCGGAATTTCGTCCGTCAGCTCGGCTACCGTCGTCGGATTCGAGCAGGGCTGGTCGGACGCAAACGACGTGATCAGTCTCGTCGACGGCGACATTTACAAACTCACGTTTAACTTCGGCACGGGCGCCTTGACTGTCATCGACAATACAGGATTTTTGGCGTTGGGCGACAGCAGCTCCGACACCGTCAGCAGAAATATTTTGTTGAGCGACGGCGATCGGTTGAGCAAGGCGACGGCAATCAGCGAAAATCAAACGATTGTGGCGGGCGACGCCGATCGATATTATCTGCCGCAGGGCTCGATGTTGACGGGCGTCAACGGCAATGTGATCATCGACGATTGCCTGTTCTCGACCAACGGCAACCTCAGCGTCGAAGGCGGCACTTACACTTACGCCGACGGCACGTCCTATTGGTTTGCGGCGACGGCTTACGGCTTGAGCGCGGGCGATACCGTTTCGATCAACGACCTCTGGAGCAATCAGACCGACGCGCCCGTCTATCGGGTGAGCGACGACGGCACGCAGATCATTCGCGATGCCGACGGCGCGGTCGTCTACGAAGGCGACGCCTCGACGCTCGGAGCGCTCAACTTCGGGGCGATCACCGGCGCCGATTACAACGGCGGACAAATCGCTACCGCCGTCAATACTTTCATCGACAAGTACATTACTTTCGACGGCAACAATCTCGTCATCGACGCCGAGCAACTTCAATCCGATCTCCGAAGCGGCATTGAAAATTATCGCGACGACCTTTCGACCGCCGACGCCGACGTTGCCCTTCAACGCTTGAGCGCCGTGATCGATGAGATGTTCGGCATCAATATGACGCTCGAATATCTGTTGAGCGAAAGCGTCATCGACGGCATGAAGTCGCGCATTTCGACGGCGATTGACGGCGGCTCGACCGCTTACAACGCGCTCATCGGCGATCTCGATCAATACGGCGGCGGCGTCGGGCTCCGCAATTGGATCATCGACAAGGTGTTTACTCCGTTGCAGAGCGCGCTCGGATTGCAGAATTTCTCCAACGGATTTGCCGACATCGTTGACGGCGAAGGCAATCTGCATCTCAGCCGTTGGATTGCCAACGCGCAGCCGCTTTTGTCCGACATGTTCAGCGACGAGTTGACGAGTAAGGTGCTCGCCACCAACCTTGACGCGATCGGCAACAACATTCTCGCCAAGCTCCGCGCGGATTCGGGCGGGACGCTCGACGGGCATGCAGATATTATTTTCGACGGCGATGATTCGGTCGGGCTCGGACTGTTCTTGACGCCCGTTGACGCCGTCGGCTCGAGCGTGGGCAACGTCATCGACGCAAGCGCCTCGACCATCGAAAACAACATCATCGTCAGCAATCTCAACGATTCGATCGGAGAAGTGATAGTCGGCTCGGTCGGGCGCGATATGATTATGGTCGGCGCGGGCGACACCGTCAACGGCAACGGCGGCGACGATCTGATCATTTTGGCGGACGGCGAAACCGATTCGACGGGAGTTTTTGTCGACAATCACTCGCGTCAACTCGTCGGCGTCTCGAGTATCGGCTCCGCGTCCGTCGTGGGATTCGAGGCGGGCTTTGCGCTCGACAACGGGTCGCCCGATGAGCTGTTCGTTGTCGACGGCGACATCGACGATCTTGCCGTCCATTTCGGCGACGGCGGCTTGACAGTCAATAATCGCGACGGCTCCATGCTGTTCGCGGACATCGATAACACCGTCCGCGCGGAGCTGATTGTCGACGGCGAAAAGTTCATTGCGCTCAACGGCGGCAACTCCGTCGAAAAAGCCGACGATGTCAATCATTATTGGCTCGAGGACGGCGCGACGATTACTGCCGAAGTCGGCGGCTTCACCGTCAACGGTTTCAACATTTTCGCCGAACTGAGAGACAACGACACCATCGGCAACTATACCATCGTCGGCGGCACGCCCGTTGCCGATTACGAACGCGCGCTCATCAATCTTTCGTTCGGTTACAGAGGCAGCGTCCGCTCGTATGAGGCGCACGCCGTTGTCGACGGCACCGTCATTGATTCGCTCGCCGCCGATAACGAGGCGTTGACCTTCGACGGCGACGCCACCATCGAACATTTCACCGGCACCGCCCACCTCAACGAACTTACATTCTCCACCGCCGGCGACGTTCGGGTGCTCATGACTGAAGGCTCGCCGCTGCATAACGAGTACAAATCAATTCATTCGATCACCGGCGTCAAGGCGGGCGAAACGTTTTTGATCGGCATCTCCACCTCGGGCTTAGTCGTCTTCAAAAATTATTCCGTCAGCGACGACGGCACGACGATCACTCGCACCGACGGCGACGATTCGACCGTCGTCTGGCGCGGCACCGCCGAAGAACTTGCCACTCTCAACGTCATGAACATTTACGCCGCCGATGTGCTCGAGACTAAACTGCTCGCGCTCATTGAACCTATGCGTTCGTTCATGTCGTTCGACGGCGACACCGTCAACATCGACGGCGCGGGCATTCGCTCCGCAATCTCGACCCGTTTGAACGAGATGAAGTCTCAACTCGTTTCGATCGAAAACCCAACCGCCGACGACGTGATCGCCATGCTCGACGCCGCGCTCGACAATCAGGTCGGCTTGACGCTCGAGGACATCTTCAGCACAAACACCCTCGACAATCTCAAGGCGCGCCTCAATGACGCAATCGCCAACAATACAGACATCGTCGAGGGCATTTTCAATTCGATCGTCGGCGACGGCATTTCGCCGTTCCTCTATAAAAACATCATCAATCCGATCATCAATCAGCTCGGCGCGCAAATTTCCGCTCAGGATATCTCGAAAATCGTCAGCGACGGCGATTCCGTCAGCGAACGGCTGATGCTCAATACCATTTTCGATCAGATATTCGCCACCGAGCGCGCAACCGAAATTGCCAATAAAGTTTGGAACGATTTCAAGACGCGCATCGAGACCGAGCTCCGCGCCGATTCCAATTCCGCCGAGCATATGAACGTCGTCGTCAGCGGCTCGAGTGACACGCTCGACTTCGGAATTTACGTTGCCAACAGCGGCGGCACCATCGACGCGTCCAATGCCCCGTTCGGTACCAATTGGATTTTCAACGCGCTCGACAACACCGTCGGCACTTACATTGTCGGCAGCCCCTATCGCGATATGATTTTCGCCGACGGCAACGATACCATTTACAGCGGCGCGGGCATCGACGATCGCATCATACTCTCGAGCGGCAGCGGCACGATCAATGTCAACGATGAAATTCCCGCCACCGTCACCGGCATTGCCGACGCCTTCAACGCTTACATCGACAGCGCTGTCTTCGACGATGCGCACACTCGAGAGTATATCGGGCTGTCGTCGATCAGCAGCACCAAGGCGTTCGGGTTCGAGGTCGGTTGGTCGCTCAACGGGTCGAATGACGGCTTGACCGACGTACTTTATCTTGTCGACGGCGACATCACCGATCTCAGTTTCGAGTTCGGAGCCGATCTGATCGTTCGCAACGGCAGCGGCACAATGATGTTGGTCGGCGATAACACCGTGGAAGGAGCAAACGTAGTGAGTAATTCTCAGGTTCCAAGCTCGACCGTCCGCGCGGATCTCTTGATCCAAAATGCGGCCGGCAATATCCTCAAAGCGGCGGCAGTCAATGAGGGGCAAGTTGCCTCCATCGACAGCGCCGATGTCTACTTCGCCAACAACGCTACTCTGTTGAGCAGCGACGGCTCCGACGCGTCGATTGTCGGCGAAAATGTCAGCGTCGTCGAGGTGATCGGCGGCAGTTCGATCAGTCTTGACGCCAATCACACGCGGGACTTCGTCGAGCTCTCGGCTGATGCAACCATCAACGGATTCGAGACGGGCTTCGGCGACGACAACGACGTGTTGATCATCACCGACGACGAGTTGACGCTCGCCGATTGGTCGAATTGGCGGGACGTCACCGACGGCGGCAGTGCAAACATTTTGGTCGCCGATTCCGATCTGTCGATCAGTAAAGTTACCGCCGTCGACGACAATCAATCGATCGCGGCGACGACCGACGCCGATGTTTATTGGCTCAACGACGGCTCGACCTTGACGGGCTTCACCGGCTCGGCGGTCGTTCAGAACAATTTGATCTCGACCAACGGCACGCTCGATGTCGTTGTCCGATATAACGAGCGGCATGATATCAATTGGGTCGATGACATTGTCGGGCTGAGCGCGGGCGACACGATCTCGATCGCCGACGCCGACGGCTCCAATAATACCGATTACAGCGTCAGCGCCGACGGCACGACGATCACTCGTCTCGACACCGGCGCCGTGATCTGGTCGGGCACCGCCGACGAGCTTGCCGCCGTCGACATGCAAGACCTCGACTACATTGAATTTTACTCCGACAATCTTGCCAACACGATTTACACCGTGCTCACTCGCTACGTCACCTTCGATGGCGACACGTTGACGATTGACGGCGCGACGCTCCGCACGAATGTTGCCGCGCGGTTGGCTGCCGCTCGAGCGCAGATGGGCGAAAACGCCACCGCCGACGATGTCATTGAACGACTTGAAGGCATCATCTCAAATGTTTTCGGCGACGAACTTGTGATCGGCGATATCCTCAACGACAGCGCTATCGAACGGCTCAAGGCGCAATTCACCGAATGGATTGCGGCGGGCATTGATCCGTTTACGATGCTCGGCGCCCAACTCGATACGGCGCTCGGCGAAGACGGACTTCTGAACTTCATGCGCGGGGCGTTCGTGCAGGCGGCGGCGGCGGAGCGCGGCATTCAAGCGGCGGCGGTCGGCGTCACCGACATTTACAACGCCGACGGCAATATTTCTTTGACCACGCAACTCCGCGCGATCATTCCGTCGATCGGCAGCATACTCACCGATGACATGATCACGGAGTATTTCCGCCGCGGGCTCGATCGGATCGCGCGCACCATGCTGTCGCGCGTCTCTGCAGAAAACGGCGACGACAATTATATCAACATCGTCTTGACGGGCACCAACGGCACCTCGCACCTCGGGCTCTACTTTACAAAGCTGTCGGAGATCGGCAGTGGGAGTCTGCAACCGATCGACGCAAGCGCCTCGACCATCGAAAACAATCTCATTATCGGCAACATTGCGGGCTCGAATGACGAGACGATCACGGGCTCCGCTCAACGCGACGTGATCCTTGTCGGCGACGGCGACACCGTCAACGGCATGGGCGGCGGCGATCTGATCATCTTTGCGGACGGCGATGTTGAAATGACGTTGGCGCAATCGCTCACCGCCGCGAATTTCCTCTCGAGCTACGTTGAGGCGGCGGAATTCTCCGATGCGCACACTCAACAAGTGATCGCGCTCGACAGTCTGTCGTCGGCTACCGTCGTCGGCTTTGAAACGGGCTGGAGCATTGACGGCGGGGCGGTCGATTTGCTTACCGTCAGTCCGAATGAATTTTACGAGCTCAACGTCAAATTTATTTTCGACGACGACGGCTTGACGATCTCCGACAGCGACGGCTCATTGTTCCTCGCGTCGAACGATGCCGCCGTTTTTCCGACCGTCAATCCGAACGCCGTCAGCGACTCCCGCACTCCGTCTTCGACCGTCCGCGCGGATCTGCTCATAAACGATCAGCGCGTGACTGCCGTCAACGACAATCAATCGATCGAGGCGTCGGGCGCCGATCGCTACATCCTCAACGGCGGCGCAACCTTGACGGGCTTCACCGGCACCGCCGTCGTCAACGACTATACGATCACTTCAAACTCGCCGCTTAACATCATCGGCGCCGAACGCTCCAACGGCTGGCGCGTCGTCGGGCAGATTTACGGATTGCGCGCGGGCGAAAGCATCACCGTTGCGTTGTCCGACGGCACCGCCCCGACCACTTACACCGCCAACGCCGACGGCACCGCCATCATTCGCGAAGACAACGGCAAAACCGTTTGGACGGGCACCGCTGAAGAACTTGCCGCGCTCGACTTCGTCACCATCGACTATCAAGAGTACTACGGCGATATCTTGACCGCGCGGATCGAACATTATCTCCAACAGTACGTCGTCATCGACAACGGCACCATGACGATCGATCTCGCGTCGATGCAGAGCAATCTCGAGGCGCGGCTGGCTGCCGTCAACGAGCGCATTGCCGCCCACGACGAAGTCACCGCCGACGTCGTCTATGAAGAAGTGCTCGCCGAGCTAAACGACATTACCGGCATCACCCTTAAAGATTATCTCTCAGTCACGATTCTTGAGGCGCTCCGCAATCGCATCGAGACCGATCTCGCGGGCGACAGCACTCTGCTCGCAAACTTCGTCGACAACATCAATCCCGACGGCGTCAGCAATTTCCTCAAACGCCATATGGCTAATATCGTCGGCTCGCTCGGAGTGCAGAACGCCGCTAACGACATGTCCGACTTCCTCGAGAACGACGGCAGTCTCATTGAAACCCTCGGGCTCGATCCGTTGCTCAATCAGATTTTCAGCACCCGCTCCGCGCGCCGCATGATTCATAACATCGTCGACGACTACCGTCAAAGATTCCTCGACGACGTTACGCAGGGCATTGTCCTCAACGGCGACGAGAACACCATCCGCGCGGGATTGTTCCGTCCGACCGACGCCGTCCTCGACATCTCCACCGTCGACAACGATCACAATTTGATTGTCGCCAACGGCGATTCGCTCGGGCAATCGATTGTCGGCTCCGACCGGCGCGACGTGATTCTCGCGGGCGACGGCGACACCGTCAACGGCGGCGCGGGCAATGACTTCATCGTATTCGCCGACGGCAACACTTCTATCGATACCCAATGGAATTTGAACACCGTCAGCGCGGACGGCTCTTATCTCGAAAGTATGATCGCCGCGTCCTTCGACGACGAGCACACGCGTCAAGTCGTCGAGATCGGCACCGACACCACCGCCACCGTCGTCGGTTTCGAGATCGGCTTCGACGACGGCACCGTCAAGAGCGACGTGCTCTCCGTCAACGATGTCAATGACATCAAATTCAAGTTCGACGACAACGGCTTGACTGTCATCGACACCGGCTCCGATTGGGACGCCGACGGTCGTTTGTTCCTCGCCTCCGACGATGCCGCCGTGCTCTCGAGCGTCTCTTCGCTGTCGACCACCGGCACCCGCACGCCTCAACCGTCCGTCAACAACGAAATTCTTGTCAGCGACGTTGACGGCTTGCAACGGGCGCGCGTGTATGTCGGCGGGCAATCGCTCACTGCCGGTGACGATGTCGATATTCATTACATCACCGACAATTCGACCGTCAATGCGACGACCGCGACGGAGATCGTCAACGGCGGCTCGAATGTTTTGATCAACGGCTCGAACGGCGAAGATTACATTTACAGCAATCTCGCGGTCGGCACCGTCGAAGGCAACGTGACGATCAACGGCGGCGCGGGCGATGATTATATCGAAGCGGGCGGCGGCTCGAACGTGTTGATCAACGGCGGCGCGGGCGACGACGCGATCATCAATTGGAGCGGTCGAAACGCGACGCTCAACGCGGACGAAGGCGCCGACGGCATTGCGATTCACGACGGCACCAACGAGTTGATCAACGCGGGCGCGGGCGACGACTTCATTTGGTCGGACAACGAAACCAATTCGACCATCGACGGCGGCGCGGGCAATGATTTGATCAGCATCACGGGCGGCTCGAATGTGATCATGCTCCGCGCGGGCGAAGGCGCCGATACGATTGTCGGCTTGAGCGCCGACTACACCGTTTCGATCGACGGCAGTTATTCAACGGTCGCGGGCACGGTGAGCATGCGCATCGACATGAAGGACGGCGGCTCGATGATGCTCTACGGCGCGGCGTCGCTCGACAACGTCAACATCATCGGCGGCACCTTCGACACCGATACGGGCTCGGGCGGCGACGACACCGGCTCGGGCGGCAACGCCGACACCTTGATTGCGGCGGGGCTCGTCGAATACACTCTGCACAAAGTTGATTCGCTCAGCGCGCCTTCGTTGGCGGCGGAGTATTTCCATAACGATTACGATTACGATTGGCAACCGACGCTCAGCATCGGCAGTGAGACTTGGACGATCCAATCAAGCGACGAGCTGTCATTGAACGCCGTGCATTATCAGCCTGCGGAGTCGTCGGGCAAATGGGTCGTGCTCGTGCACGGCTACGGCGGCAATCACACCACCATGCGGGAGTTCGTCGACAATTATCTTGCCGTCGGCTATGACGTGCTCGCGATCGATCAACGCGCGGCGGGCGATTCCCAAGGCGAATGGTTGACGATGGGCGCGGCGGAAGCCTCCGACGTTGCCGCTTGGACTCGGGAGATCGCTCGTCGAGAACCGTCGTCGAAGATCACTTTGCATGGTGTATCGATGGGCGCCGCGACCGTCATGCTCGCCGCCGCCCGATCGGACGTGGCAAATCTCATGGCGGTCGTCGAGGATTGCGGCTACGCGTCCGCTTACAATCTCTTCTCGCAGTTGGTGCCGGTGTTGACGCCTTATCCCGCGACGATCATGCCCGTTATGGATATGATGTCGTCGTTGATGACGGGGCATGCGCTCACCGAAGCCACTCCGATTGAGGCGATCGATGAAGTCACCGTCCCGTCGATGTTCATTCATGGCACTGCCGACACTCTGATCGCGCCGTCCAACGCCGATTCGCTTTACGCTCAATCGGGCGCCGAAATCAAGACGCTTTATAAGGTCGAGGGCGCGGGGCATGGCAGGTCGGGCATCGACGCCAATGAAGAGTACGGCGCCAACCTCTTCCAATTCCTCGACAACAACGACGGCTCGGGCGTCATCTACAATTATCTCGCCGATATGTCGGTCGGCGGCACTGCGGACGGCGATTCGATCGTCAACGTCGGCACGGCGGCGACCATCGACGCGGGCGACGGCAATGATCAGATCACGCTCGGCGGCTCGTCGTGGACGGTCGAAGGCGATCAAACGCTGCAGTCGACGGGCAATAACGTCATCGTCGATGCGGGCGCGGGCGACGACGCAATCAGAAGTCGTCACTCGTATTGGACGACGCTGCTCGGCGGCGACGGCAATGATGCGATCACCGTCAGCGACGGACATTACATGAACATCGACGCGGGCGCCGGCGACGACTCCATCATCGGCACGCGCGCAAGTTGGGGCATGGGCGGTCACGCCACCATCAGCGGCGGCGACGGCAATGATTATATCCGCGCGGGTTATTCAAACGATTCGTCGATCAACGGCGGTGCGGGCAATGACACGATCGCGGTCGACGGTCCCAACGTGACGATCCGCAGCGGCGGCGGAGCCGATTTCGTGTCGCTCAACAGCGATATCGAGCGCACGCCGCAGGGCAGCACCGCCAACGTGATCATCGTCGACGGCACGCTCACTGTTGACGGTTTCGACTCCGACGATGTGATCATTTTCGAGGACGCGCGGCGCGATAAGTGGGTCGAATTCACCGACGACGGTTTACTCTTCCGCACCGATACCATCATCAGCCCCGACGTCATGCCCGAAAAAGTAGTTTTGAGCGGCATCACCTCGACGAGCCTGTTGCAATTCCGTTACGGCATCGACGCCGACATCGAGACCGAAGTGTTCATCAAGGACGGCGACGTTTATCAAGCGACGCTCGGCACCGCCGATAATTACGTCGGCTTTGCGAACGCGGGCATCGATTTTGGCGGCTTCACCGATCCGATCGATATTCAGCTCGATTCGACGCTCGGCTCCGCTTACTTCGGCGGCATCGCTTACGTCAAGGGCGGCGACGGCATCACCAACATCGTCGGCACCGCCAAGGACGAGACGCTTGAAATCGGCGCGGGCTCGACGACCGTCAACGGCGGCGGCGGCAATGATCGCATCATCGGGCTCAAAGACGGCGATTATATCATCATCGATCAAAATATTGTCGGCAGCAGCGTCAGCGGCAACAGTCTGTTGCTCGGCACCGACGACGGCACGATCACGTTGGCGGGCGACAGTCTGCGCGGCGGCAATTCGATTATGATTGCCAAGGGGCATACGATCGTCGGCGACAGCGGGCTCGAAGGCATTTATGCATCGGACGACGGCGCCACCATCGTTGCTCCCAACGGCATTGCCACGCTCGACAATTACGTTTACACGATCGCGGGCGACGCCGACGGAATTTCGATCAGCGGCAATTCGCTCGTCGGCTTCGATCCCAACGCGACGATCACATTCGAGAACGGCGGCGAGTACTACGTCAACGGCGGGCTCGTGACGATCGACGCGGGCGGCTCGTTGTACGAGACCGATCTGTTGAGCGGCGACGCCAGGACGGTCAACGGCGGCGAATGGTGGTTCGGCGCGAACGAGTACGGCACGGTCATTGCCTCCGACGCCCGCACGCTCATTCACTCCTACAGCGCGTCCCTCACGGTCGACCCGGGCGCAAACACCACCATCGATGCTCATAACGGAGTGACTGTTGTCGATTACGATCCGTCCGACAAGAGCGGCTTCAGTTTCGAGAGCGGCGCGCTCGGCTTCGGCGACGGCTTCATCAGCCTCGGTGCAGACAATGTCATTCGCGGGCTCGCTCAGAACGTTGCGAAACTCTACGGCAGCGGCAGTTCGATCAAAGCCGCTTGGACGGGCTCCGACGGGCTTCTCGATCGCAGCTCGACGACCGATAAGGAGATGCTGTTTGCGAATGTCGACAACGCGACGGTGATCAGCGGTCCGAAGAATGATACCATCGTCGACAGCGGCTCGAACGGGCTGATGATCCGCTTCGGCGACGGGCGCGATACCGTTGTCAACTTCGACGGCGACGACGTTCTCTATCAGGACGCTTACTCCGATAAGAAATTTGACTTCGTCGACGGCGGCTTGAAATTCTACGACAATCAGAGTTCGATGCTGCTGTCGGGTGTCGAGGGCGCGGCGGCTATTACGTGGCGGTTCGGCTCCGACGAGACCGTCAACGCGGTTTATATCGACGACGGATATAATTACATCGTGGGCGCCGACGCCGACGTTGCCGATCAATACATCGGTCAGACGCGCAACACGGGCGTCGACTTCAGCGCGGTCGATGACGATCTCAACATCGACGCCGATCTCTATAACGTCGAGAAGATCGGTCGTGTGACGCTCGGCGCGGGCGATTCGACGTTCCATGGCTCAACAGGCGCGGAGTTGATCACGGTCGGCGAAGGCAACGCCAACATCGTCTTCAGTCGCGGGCATGATACTATCGTCGGCTTCCGCGCGGCGCAGGATCGATTGACGGTCGGCAGTGATTTCACCGTTAAGGTCGACGGCGACAATCTGATTGTCGGGACGGGGCGCGCGTATAAAGATAAGCTCGTGCTCGACGGGGCGGCGACGCTCGACGAGGCGATCCGCATTGACGATCGCACGTTTGCGGTCGGCGATCAAATGACGTTCGGCGACGGCATCACCGATTACGTCGGGTCGAAGAATGCGACGCTCAACATCGGCGGCGACGCCAACGTTTGGCTCAACGGCGTTGAGGGGACGAATTACACCAACATCAGGACGGTCGACGGCTCGGGCTCCGAAGGCGACATGACGATTGCGGGCTCCGCGCGGAGCGATACTTTGATCGGTGGCGCGGGCAATAACAGTCTGTGGGGCGGCAACGGCGGCAATGATCTGATGATCGGAGGCGCGGGCGACAACACATTCTTCTATCTGCTCGGCGACGGCAACGACACGATCCGGGGCGCGGTTGAGGACGACGTGATCAGTCTGCTCAACATCGGGCTTGACGAGATTAAATCGATCGATGCGACGGACAACGCGACGGCGATCAGATTTGCGGACGGCGGGCGGCTCAACATTGCAGGCGACATCGATCTTACATACGAGTTGTCGGACGGCTCCTATACTCTCGACCGTCAAAACAAAACACTGCAACGTAAATAATTATTCCCGACGGACATAGAGGGGCGCCGCTGAAGGGCAATTAGGAATGCGGAATTAGGAATTAGGAATTAAAAGGGGCGCCGCCAACGCGGGTGGGAACCACGGGCTAAGTTGGGCGCCGACCTCGGGGGGCGGGAGCGTTGAGCGGCGCCCTTCAACCCGTCGCTCCAATTCCGCATTCCTCATTCCTAATTCCTAATTGAATAGGAGTGGTTGTATGCCGTCACTGATGGCAACCGTACCGATAATCCTGACGATAATATTGACCGTGGCGCTGAACATGGCGGCTAAAAAAGTTTTGCCGCTGTCGTGGCTGTCGATCGTCATCATCGGCTTAAGCATTTGGGGCATGGACATTCAACACGTCGCGGCTTATACCGTGATGGGCTTTTTGGGCTCGCTCGACGTGTTGTGCATCATATTCGGCGCGATCCTGCTGATGAATACGCTCAACATCGCCGGCGCAATGAAACGCATCGAGGGCATGTTCAACAGCATCTCCGAAGACGCCCGCATTCAGCTCGTGATAATCGGCTTTACGTTCAGCGCTTTCATCGAGGGCGCGGCGGGCTTCGGCACTCCGGCGGCGCTGTGCGCTCCGCTGCTGATCGGGCTCGGCTTTCCTCCAATGGCGGCGGCGGTCGCCTGCCTGATATTAAACTCCGCACCGGTGTCATTCGGCGCGGCGGGCACGCCCACCAACACTGCGATCGCCGCCGTAGTCTCCGAGTTGCCCGCCATGGGGATCGGGCTCGACGAGTGGACGTTGGGACTGGCATTCGTCACCGCCTTCGGATTGTGCGTCGGCATGTGCTTCATTCTGTTTTTGGTCGTCGCGCTCATCACCAAGCTGTTCGGCAAAAACAAATCCTTCGCGGACGCAATCCCCGCGCTGCCGTTCTGCCTGTTGACGGCGTTCGTCTACGGCGCGGTTGCTCTGCCCATCGCCCGATACATCGGCACGGAGCTTACAACATTAATGGCGTCGGCGGTGACGATATTCGTAATGCTCGGCTGTGCTCGGGCGGGCGTGCTGATGCCGAAAACCGTCTGGCGATTCGACGACGCAACGACCGACGCGAAGTCGTCATCGAACGAAAGCGCATCGCAAATGTCTCTGTTCAAAGCGTGGGCGCCGTACCTGTTCATTTCGCTCTGGCTGGTGCTCACGCGCATCCCGCAACTCGGCATCAAGCCCGTCATTCAATCCTTTTCGGTCGGACTGAATGATCTGTTGGGGATTGCAAACGCCTCGTGGTCGTTCAAATTCCTCAACAATCCGGGGCTCGTGCCGTTCATACCGGCGGTGCTCATCGCCTGCGTGATTTACAAACTCGACGGCAAACAAATTTCAGCCATCGTGCAAAAATCTTGGACGCAATGTTCGGGAGCGTTCGTCGCGTTGCTGTTCGGATTCGCGCTGGTGCACATCTATCGATACTCCGACGCCAACAGCGCGGGCAATGTGTCGATGTTGTTCTCGATGGCGAGCGGCATGGCGAATTTGGCGGGCGACAATTACTTTTATGTGTCGCCGTTCATCGGCACGTTGGGCGCCTTCATGTTCGGCTCAAACACGGTGAGCAATGTGATGTTCGCTCCGTTGCAATTCGAGACGGCGCGGATTTTGGATTTGCCGGTGCTGCTGATAGTGGCGTTGCAAAATCAGGGCGGGGCGATCGGCAATATGATCTGCATCAACAACATTGTGGCGGTCTGTGCGACGACGGGCATCTCGGGGGTCGAGGGGCGGCTGATTCGGACGAATTTCATCCCGTGGCTGTGCTACTACATCATACTGATCATCACGGCGTTGGCGATGTTGAAGTTCGGCATTTTGCCGGCGGTCGGCTGATGGTGCGTTGCCTTTTCGAGCACCGACGAGAAACTAAAGGGCGCCGCTCAACGCTCCCGCCCCCCGAGCGCAGCGCCCGACTTAGCCTGTGGTTCCCACCCGCGTTGGCGGCGCCCGCTTATTTGAAAAAATTTTTTCATGGGTGGGCGGGCGGCTCATAGTTCTTTACGGGTGACAATTTACAATGAGGAGCAACGAGTACGACAGTCTGAAACAATTCATTTACGAGTACGAGAACGGAAGATATCCGTCCGACGAAACGCACGATCGGCGATTCATGGGCATCGAGTTCTCGCACGACGGCGTTTATTACAGAATGTGTCGCGAGCCTCTGCCTGACGACGGCGGCTCTGACATGCAAAAGATTTACGGACGGGACGAGTTTCAACCGGGATATTATCAAGTGTACATCATGCACTGCGACACGAGCGGTTATCCCGGCGCCGACGAGTTTGAAACGGTGAGCATTTTCGACGATATTTATGATCTGTTGGACAACTGCATCATCGGCGGCAAGTTTTTCAGAGACGTCATCATGGACGACAACACCGAAATTCTCGGCAAGGATTAGAGGGGCGAGGGCTGATGAGACGACAACAGTTATACGTCGTCATGTATCGGGCGCTGGATTCAATTTACGATCGATTGGAGGCGCCGCCCGAGGAATTGATTTTGTTTTTGAGCGATGCCAACCCGTATATTTGGGACGATCGCACGGCTGCCGATCCCGCACTTCAATCCGACTTCGACGCGTCGATGGACGAACAAAATATCGGCGCCGAGGTTGAGGCGGCGACGGCTTATCGCACGGTGAAAAATTTTTTGGCGGCTCAATACTTGCATTATGCCGCGTTGGTGGCGGAGCCGTCGCGCTCGTTCGATGAGCTGTTCGAGGAGATCACGCCGGACGATTGGATAAAAATTTATGCCGACGTTGCCGACGAAGAATCTTAATCCCGCCCTAAGATTTATGAGGCGACGATTGGGGCGCCGCTCAACGCTCCCGCCCCCCGAGCGCGGCGCCCAAATGAGGGCAGAGGTTCCCACCCGCGTTGGCGGCGCCCTTCACTCCGTCGCCCCGCGTCATCGGCGCCCTTCACTCCATCGCCCCGCGTTGGCGGCGCCCTTCAACCCATCGCCACGCGTCGGCGGCGCACGTCACTCCATCGCCCCGCGTTGGCGGCACCCCTCACTCCATCGCCCCGCGTCGTCGGCGCACGTCACTCCATCG
>CALGGP010000330.1 GCA_937915885.1 uncultured Selenomonadales bacterium
GGTGGGCGGGTGGGATCAAACATTTTAAAGGAGCTGACTTATTTTGGCATCTACCCCCGAAACTTTCATTCCGCCCAAATCAAAAAATGTGCTCGAGCTGATTGACATCGACTCCGAGTCGACTTTCGAGCTCGACACAAAGGAGCGCTTCCTCCACATCAATCCCGACGCCGATTTTACCGTCGGCAACGACTTCAACATCGACGGCAATAACTACGACGCGATTCTCCTTCAATCCTCCGCGTTCGGCACTCTCACTCCGAAGGCTCTCGTCCGCACCATCAAAAAAATCGCTCCGCACCTTGCGCCCGACGGCATGATCATTTTCATTCTCGATAATATCGGTCGCGCCGACAATGTCGAGGCGATTCTCGAGGGCAAGGCGCCCACCGCGCGCGCCACTCTCACTTTCGCCGAAGTCGTTCAAGCCGTTCAAGACGCCGGAATGATCCCCGTCAAGACGCTCGCCCGCAGTCGTGAGACCCGCGTTCGTCGCGCAATTGCCGAACTCGCTCAGACTCAACTGCAGTTGCAGAATTTTGTCGTCGCCGCCGTCACTCCCGAAGCCGCGCGCGTCGGCACTACTCTCATTCATTCCTACATCGGCGAGCGCATGGTTTGCGCCAACGTCCGCATCCACGAGCCCAACCGCATGCTCTCGACCGAAGTCGGCGTCATTCTTCGCGACGAGGACGTTCAGGACGGCATGCATCTCGTCGACAAGGACGCCTATAACAATATGATTTTCATCAATCAGCGCGTGTCGTCGTTCTCACCCGAGGCGGGCATCAGCACCTTCAACGAAATTTCGTCGCGCGGCTACCTGCTCATTGAGGAGATGGACGATCACCCCATTTGGTGGAAGGAAAAATACGAGCGCAATAAATTCATCAATTTCATCGCGTGTCACGGAGTGCAGGCGTCGACGGAAAATCTTGCGGAGCTGTTTCGTCAATTCAATCCCAACGTCCGAGTGTTCGGCAATCATCTGTCGATTTTGCCGCCGCCGCGCGACTTCGACGAAGAGGCGAAACAGGATCGTCCGGTGTCTATATTCTTCGGCGCGCTCAATCGAGACAAGGACGTTGAAGAGATTATGCCGGCGTTGAATGAGGTGCTTGCGGAGTACGGCGACAAGATCGAGTTCAATGTGATTGCCAAGCGCGGGCTGTTTAATCAGATCAATTGCCCGAACAAAAATTTCCTCGGCGACGATAATTATTATGACGGTCAGATTGTGCCGTATGACGAATACGAAAAGATTTTGCGGCGCTCGGATATCTCGCTGTTGCCGTTGCGCGATGTGATCTTCAATCGATCGAAATCCGATCTGAAGTTCATCGAGTGCGCGGGCAATGGCGCGGTCATTCTGGCGTCGCCGGTGGTCTACGGAAATTCTGTAGTTGACGGCGAAACCGGATTCATTTATCATGACCAAAAGGAGTTCGCCGCCAAGTTGAAACTTCTCATAGACGACGGAGTGAAGCGTCGGGAGGTGGCGAAGAAGGCGTACGACTACGTCAAACACAATCGGCTGTTGAGTCAGCACTATGAAGAGCGGCTCGATTGGTACCGAGAATTGTTAGCGAAACTGCCGGAGCTCAATGCGGAGGCGCGAAAGAGGATCGAGAATTTGGATCAATACGCCGACGCGATTGCGCACGCTTGGGAATAATTTCCGCGCGGAGCGACGAATGATGGAGGGGCGCCGACGCCGCTCCCACCCCCCGAGGCGGCGCCCAACGGAGGTTGGCATGCCCACCCCGCGTCGGCAGCGCCCATAAAAATTTTTTCAACAAAAGAATAGTCGATGCGGCGTCGGCGTCAAAAGTTGAGCCCCGCCCATCGAGCTTCGGGGCTACGGAAAAAAAGGCGCCGCCGGCGCGGGTGGGAACCGGATTACTCCGATGGGCGCTGCACTCCGTGGGCGGGAGCGCAGGCGGCGCCCTTAAATCCCTCCCAATTGGGATCAAAAAAAATTTTAGAATTGAGGTGACGAAAATGCTTGAATCAGGTCTTGTGCCGAGCGTCAGCGCGATGTTCGTGTCCTTTTCGTGCTACGCCGTTATCGCCGTCGTGATGGTCGGAGTGATCGCCTTCGCGTGTTTCGAGAATTATTCCGCCGGTAAATCCGACAACGTCATGGACGGGCTCATTCTCGACGAAAAACAGCGCAATCGCGACGGCTACACTTCCACCACCGATAAAAACGAACTCATAGGAGCGATCGGAGTTTGCGCGACCGACTTGCGTCCCGCCGGCACCATCACCGTCGAGGGCGAGCCGATTGATGTCGTCACCGAGGGCGGCTTCGTCAAGCAGGGCGATATCGTCAAAGTTATCAACGTCGAAGGTTCGCGCGTCGTCGTCCGCAGAATTTGAACTGCAATTAGGAATTGGGAGTTAGGAATTAGGAATTGGAGCGACGGTCTCTTTAATTCCTCATTCCGCATTCCTAATTCCTAATTATTTTTTTGGAGGTGTGATCGTGGATATAATTTTTATGTTGGTGTTCGCCGTGATCCTCGCGAGCGTGTTTCTGCATTTCGTCCCGATCGGGCTGTGGATATCGGCGCTGGCGGCGGACGTGCACGTCGGCATCTTTACGCTCGTGGGCATGAGAATGCGTCGAGTGCCGCCGTCGAAAATCGTCATGCCGCTGATCAAAGCCAACAAAGCGGGGCTCAACGTCAACGTCAATCAGCTCGAGGCGCATTACCTTGCGGGCGGCAACGTCGATAAAGTAGTGGACGCGCTGATAGCGTCTCAACGCGCGGAGATCACGTTGCCGTTCGAGAGGGCGGCGGCGATCGATCTGGCGGGGCGCGACGTGCTCGAGGCGGTGCAGATGAGCGTCAATCCGAAAGTGATCGAGACGCCGCTGGTGTCGGCGGTCGCGAAAAACGGGATCGAGTTAATCATCAAAGCGCGGGTGACGGTGCGGGCGAATATCGATCGATTGGTCGGAGGAGCGGGCGAACCGACGATCATAGCGCGCGTCGGCGAGGGCATCGTGACGACGGTCGGCAGCGCGGAAAAACATACGGACGTGCTCGAAAATCCCGATGAAATTTCGCGGACGGTGCTCGGCAAGGGGCTCGACGCGGGGACGGCGTTTGAAATTTTATCGATCGACATAGCGGACGTCGACGTGGGACGGAATATCGGAGCGCAATTGCAGACGGATCAAGCGGAGGCGGATAAACGAATCGCTCAAGCGAAGGCGGAGGAACGTCGGGCAATGGCGGTGGCGCAAGAGCAGGAGATGAAAGCCTACACTCAAGAGATGGAGGCAAAAGTGGTCGAGGCGCAGGCGGAGGTGCCGCACGCGATGGCGACGGCGTTGCGCGAAGGAAAAATGGGGGTGATGGATTACATCAATATGATGAATGTGCAGTCGGATACGGAAATGCGCAAGTCGATCAGTCGGACGGGCGTAAAGAAGGCGGCGCACAATGCTTGACATCGATCGGATTGTCGAGATGGTGCGGGCATTTCTCGGGAGCATGGACGATATCTTTTCGCTGATCTTCGTGCTGACGTTGGTGTTCACATTTCTCGACGGTTCGATCCGCAAAAAAAATAAGTCGTCGATGCCGACGGGTTTGCCGCCGTCCGATGACGAGTTCAATGTGTTGCCGCTGGACGACGGACGGCGCGTCGAGGTGACGGAGCAAGTTCGGACGAAGGCGCCGAAGGTTGAGCGTCGACAATCGAAGAAATACGAGATCGGAAGAGCGTCGTGTAAGGAAAGAG
>CALGGP010000331.1 GCA_937915885.1 uncultured Selenomonadales bacterium
AAAAGGCGTAGCCTTTAGGGGGGGGGTGGGCGGGAAAAAATTTTTTGGAGTTGAGCTGATGAGTAATTTAGAAGTGGGCATCGTAGGACTGCCGAACGTCGGCAAATCTACATTATTCAACGCGATCACGAAGGCGGGCGCGGAAGCCGCCAATTATCCGTTCTGCACAATCGAGCCGAACGTTGGAATCGCGCTCGTGCCCGATCACCGCTTGGACGTGCTGACGAAGATGTATCAATCGAAAAAAACGACGCCGGCAAGCGTGCGCTTCGTCGACATAGCAGGGCTGGTGGCGGGCGCGTCGAAGGGCGAAGGGCTCGGGAATAAATTTTTGGAGCACATCCGACAAGTGGACGCGATAGCGCACGTGGTACGGTGTTTCGAGGACAAAAACATCACGCACGTCTCAGATGTAATCGATCCGTTGCGCGACATCGAAACGATACAAACGGAGCTGTGCCTGGCGGATTTGGAAGCGGTCGGACGGCGAATCGCGCGGGTCGAGAAAACGGCGAAGTCTGGCAGTAAGGAATCGAAGGCAGAATTGGTAGTGCTGAAGAAATTAGAGACGGCGCTGAATGAAATGCGATCGGCGCGGTCGATGGGCTTGACGGACGACGAGCTTGACGCAATCCGCGAAACGAATTTATTGACGTTGAAGCCGGTGCTGTATGTGGCGAACGTGTCAGAGGACGAGGCGGCGGATTTTTCATCGAACGAGCACGTCAAACGAGTACAAGAGCTGGCGTCGACGGAGGGCGCGGAAGTGGTAGTAATCAGCGCGAAGGTCGAATCGGAGATCGCGGAGCTCGACGGCGACGAGGCGAAAGAATTTTTATCGGATTTGGGGCTGGATCGATCGGGGCTGGATAAATTGATCGGCGCGGCGTTCGAGCTGTTAGGGCTGATGACATTCCTGACGTCGGGACCGGACGAAACGCGGGCGTGGACGATCGTCAAAGGCACGACGGCGGTGAAGGCGGCGGGGAAAATTCACAGCGACATCGAACGGGGATTTATCCGCGCGGAGATCGTAAGCTACGATGATCTTGTGCGGCTCGGGAGCATGAATGCGGCGCGCGAAAAGGGCTTGGTGCGTCTCGAGGGCAAAGATTATGTGATGCAGGACGGCGACGTGACGTATTTCAGATTCAACGTTTAATGCTTTTGCTCGGTTCCCGCAGGGAACAAAGGGTGGGCGGGTGGGAGAAAATTTTTATTGACAACGGGCGCGAACGGTGATACAATCTGTTGCGTTGATGGACTTGCCGGCTTAGCTCAGCTGGTAGAGCAGGTCATTCGTAATGATCAGGTCGTAGGTTCAAGTCCTATAGTCGGCTCCATTAATGGGGAGAAGGACGAGAAGGCGAATAGACGGGGAGACCTCCGGTTGCGTGGGCGAAAGGCAATCGGGGGTCTTGGCGTTTATGGAAATAAATTTGGAGGTAAATGCGATGCAAAAATATGTGTTGGCGGTGCTGGTGGACAACAAGCCCGGGGTCTTGACGCACGTGTCGGGGCTGATCAGTCGTCGCGCATTCAACATCGAAAGCATTTCGGCGGGCTACACGGAGGAGCCGAGCGTGACGCGGATCAACATTGTGGTGAGCGTCGAGAGCGAAAACGAATTGGATCAAGTCGTCAACCAACTGAGCAAATTGATCGACGTGATCAAGATCGTAAATTTGAGCAAAGCGCCGTCGATCGAGCGTGAACTGGTGATGATCAAAGTAAGGGCGTCGAAGGAGACGCGGGCGGATTTGGTAAACGTGGTGAACATCTTCCGCGCAAACATCGTCGACTTGACATCGGAGAATGTTGTGATCGAGTTGACGGGCAATCAGGGCAAAATCGATGCGCTGTGCGAAGTTTTGAGCGACTACGAGATCGTCGAAATAGCACGGACGGGCGCGATAGCATTGTCGCGCGGACCGATCCCCGTCAAACATATGTAAAACAAAAAGACGCCTCCGTCGCGGGTGGGCGCCTTTTTTGATTGACGGGAAAAATAAAGCTCGGTTCCCGCAGGGAACATAGGGTGGGTGGGC
>CALGGP010000332.1 GCA_937915885.1 uncultured Selenomonadales bacterium
TGGGCGGGACAAAAAATTTTTGGAGGCAATAAAATATGATTGAGGAATTGGCTCGTGCGGCAACGGAGCTCGAGGCTTCGGACATGCATTTAACGGTTGGACAGCGCCCGTTCTTTCGTAAGGACGGCGAATTAATTTTTATATCCGATCAGCCGTTGACGCGAGACGATCTCGAACAACGCTTGGATTTGATGTTGACATCCGCGCAAAAAGAAAAACTCATCGAGCAACGCGAATTGGATTTTTCATGGCAATTCAACGAGCGCCGCTTCCGCGTCAACGCCTACTTTCAACGCGGTTTGCCTTCGCTCGCGCTCCGATTGATCCCGTCGACCGTCCCGACTCTCGAATCGATCGGCGCGCCGAAAATTTTATCGACGCTGATCAATTCGACGCAGGGCATGTTGCTCGTCACCGGACGCACCGGCTCGGGCAAGTCAACGACATTAGCCGCCTTCATCAATGCGATCACTCTCAAGCGTCGATGTCATATTTTAACACTCGAAGACCCGCTCGAATTTGAGCACTCGTCCGATCAATGTTTCATCAGTCAACGCGAACTCGGACGCGATTTTAAATCATTTCCTCAAGCGCTCCGCGCGGCGCTGCGCGAAATGCCCGATGTGCTATTGGTCGGCGAAATTCGAGATCAAGAGACGATGTCGATGTCGATGGAAGCGGCGGCGGCAGGAATTTTCGTCCTCGGCACGTTGCACACCAAAGGCGCGGCAGAGACGGCAATGCGCGTCGAAAGCATCTTCCCGCTCGATCGGCGCGACGCGATACGAGATCAATTCGCCGACGTATTCACGGCGATCGTTTCTCAACAATTGATCCGATCGAAGTCGGGCGGACGAGTGTGCGCGGCGGAAGTATTGTTGGCGACGACGGCGTCCCGATCGTTGATTCGACAGGGGCAATACATTCAGCTCGAGTCGGTGATGATGAGCGGGCGGGCGCAGGGCATGCAGACGATGCAAGACGCCGTCGAAAAAGCGATGCGCCGTTGAAAATTTTTCCCGCCCGGTCTTTGTTCCCTGCGGGGTTCGGGGGTTCGGAAAAAAAGTTAATGGGTTACGGAAAAAAGTCAATGGGTTATTGGAAAAAGTCAATG
>CALGGP010000333.1 GCA_937915885.1 uncultured Selenomonadales bacterium
GGTGGGCGGGGAAAAAATTTTTTTCCGTCGCCCCTTCGGTTCAAAAGGTGAAACCGTTGAAGGGCGGGTGGGCGGATAATAAAATTTAAGCCCGACGAGTAGGCTCGCCGGACTCCATTATAGATTTATTTTTCCGATCGACGCCCGATCGAATTATTTCTGCATGACTTTCTCGTAGAGTTCTTTGTACTCGCGCGCCGACTCCGTCCAAGAATAATCGGTGTTCATCGCGTTGTGCTCGATCTGCATCCAAGTCTCGAACGAGCCGTAAATGCTCAGCGCACGCTTAAGCGCATACAACATCTCATGCGCGTTGAAGTTCGAGAACACGAAGCCGTTGCCCGTCTTCGCATATTTGTCGTACTGCTGCACGGTATCTTTCAAGCCGCCCGTCTCGCGAACCAGAGGCACCGCGCCGTAACGCATCGCGATCAATTGTCCGATGCCGCACGGCTCGTAATTCGACGGCATGAGGAAGATATCCGACGAGGCATAAATGCGTTGCGCCAACTCGTTCGAGAATCTGATGTTCGCCGAAACTTTGTTGGGGAAGCGCCACGCCAAGCCCTTGAACCAATCCTCATAAACTTTGTCGCCGGTGCCGAGCAGGACGAATTGCAGATTTTCATGCTGAAGGAGCTCGTCCATCACGCGCACGACCAGATCGAGACCCTTCGCCGCCACGAGACGAGTGACCATCGACACCATCGGGATTTTACGTCCGCGCGGAAGCCCGAGAATGTCCTGCAATTTTTCTTTGTTATCGCACTTGCGCTCGTAGCTGTTGAATTTGTCGGAGCCGTCGTACTGAACGAAGCCGTCATAGCTCAAATACTTATCGGTCGCCGGATTGACTTTGTCATAGTCGATGCCGTTGACGATGCCGTAGAGATCATCGCGGCGCTTGCGAAGCAAACCGTCAAGGTGCTCGCCGAAGTACTCATATTGAATTTCCTGCGCGTAGGTCTTGCTGACGGTCGACACGAAGTCGCAATAGATGATGCCGCCCTTCATGAAGTTGACCGCATCGTAGAACTCGAGGTCGCCGTTGTTGAAATACTGCCAATCGAGACCGAGCACGTCGCCCATGACGGTTTTCGAGAACACGCCCTGGTACTTCAGATTGTGGATCGTGAAGATGGTTTTGATTTTTTCATAGCGGGAGTCGCCCTGATGCTCGAGCTTGAGCAGGACGGGGATCAATGCCGCATGCCAATCGTTGGCGTTGATCACGTCGGGCCAGAAATCGATCGCCTCGAGGCAGTTGAGGATCGCGCGGCAGAAGAACGAGAAACGCTCGGCGTCGTCATCGTAGCCGTAGAATCCATCGCGATAGAAATATTCCTCGTTGTCGACGAAGTAGTACGTCACACCGTCGAGCTCGTATTTGTCGATGCCGACGAATTTCGTCCGCCATGACACCGGCACCGAGCCGCTGTAGACATGCTCCATGTTATTGCGGAATTCTTCTTTGATCGCGCTGAACTTCGGAATGACGACGCGAACGTCAATGCCTTGCGCTTTCAACGCCTTCGGCAGAGAACCGGCAACGTCGGCGAGACCGCCCGTTTTGCAAAAAGGCACTGCCTCTGATGCTACGTAGAGAACCTTCATCAGAAAATATCCTCCTTAAGGGATTTTTATATTTCCTTCCGTCGACGATTTGGTTCTTTGCCGACGGCTATTTTCTTGGTTTTGACGGATTCGCGACGGGCGCGCGCCTCCGCCTTCTGTTGATCAGTCAACGGAGGGCGCCCGCGCTTTTTCCTTCCTGTGATTATCGGCTTATTTTTTTTTCGCGTCTTCGTCGACTTCGGATTTTTCCTCCGGCACGTAACGCAGATAAATTGTTCCGAGCGGCGGCAGTCTCAACAACAGCGATTGCTCCTGTCCATGCCAACCGTACTCTTGAGTGAACAGTTCGCCCTCATTGCGCACGTTCGAGCCGCCGAACTCCTCAAGATCGGAGTTGAAGACTTCGACGTACTTGCCCTTTTGCGGCACGCCGATCCGATAATCGACGCGGACTTCGGGCGTGAAGTTGCACACCGCGATCAGATAATCGCTTGCGTCCTTCGCCTTGCGCATGAACGAGACCACGCTGTTCTGATTGTCGTTGGGATCGATCCACTGGAAGCCGTTCCAATCGAAGTCGACTTCCCACAGCGCCTTGTTGTCGCAGTAGAATTTATTCAACGCCGCCGAGTAGCGCGACATCTTTGTATGCATGTCGTATTGCTCGACGAGGTGCCAATCGAGGCTGTCATTCTCGTTCCATTCGATGAACTGACCGTATTCGCCGCCCATGAACAGCAACTTTTTGCCCGGGTGCGCGATCCAGTAGCCGAAGAAATTGCGGAGCCCCGCAAACTTCTGCCAGTAATCGCCCGGCTGTTTTTCGATCAACGAGCATTTTCCGTGAACGACTTCGTCATGCGACAGCGGCAGAATGAAATTCTCACTGAACGCGTACATGAACGAGAACGTCACCTTGTCGTGATTCCACTTGCGATAGATCGGGTCGAGGCTGGTGTACTTGAGCATGTCGTTCATCCAGCCCATGTTCCACTTGTAGTTGAAGCCGAGCCCGCCCATGTAAACCGGCTTGGAGATCATGGGCCACGCCGACGATTCCTCCGCCATCATCAGAGCCTGCGGGTGATTCTCGAAAATCGTCATGTTGAGCCGTTTGATGAACTCGATCGCCTCGAGGTTGCCGTCGCCGCCGTATTTGTTCGGCGTCCATTCGCCTTCCTCACGTCCGAAGCTCAGATACAACATGTTCGCAACGCCGTCGATGCGGAGTCCGTCAATGTGATACTCCTCAAACCAGAACAGCGCGTTCGAGATCAAGAAGCTCAACACTTCCGTCCGACCGTAATCGAAATTGATCGTGCCCCAGCCCTTGTTATCATACAGCTGCGGATTGTCCGACTCGTAGAGGTTCGTGCCGTCGAACATGCGGAGCCCTTCGTCGTTTTTGCAGAAATGCCCCGGTACCCAGTCCATGATGACGCCGATTCCGTTTTCGTGCGCCTTCTCGACGAAATAACGGAAGTCGTTCGGCTCGCCGTAGCGGCTCGTCACCGCGTAATAGCCCGTCGTCTGATAGCCCCAAGACCCGTCAAAGGGGTGCTCCGTCAACGGCATGAACTCGATGTGGGTGTAGTTCATTTTCTTGACGTAGGAGATGAGCTGATCGGCAAGGTCGCGATACGAGAGATAATCTTTTGTGTCGGGATTGCGGCGCCAGGAGCCGGCGTGCACTTCGTAGATCAGCATCGGCTTCTCATACGAAGACTCGCGTTTTTTCTGCTCCATGTACTCGCCGTCTTTCCACTCGTAGCCCTCGAGCTTATACAGTCTCGACGCGGTGAGCGGTTTTTTCTCGGCGTAGAATCCGTAGGGATCGGCTTTGAGGATGTGCGGTCCGCCCCATTGCGGCTCGATCGCGTACTTGTACACGTCGCCGACCTTGAGACCTTCGATGAAAATCTCCCAAGTCTCGCCGTCGGAGCAGCGGATCATTTTATGCCGACGGGTGTCCCACTGATTGAAATCGCCGACGACGCTGACGGACTTTGCGTTTTTCGCCCAGACCGCGAAACGAACGCCCTGCTTGCCGTCCTGCTCGACGAAGTGAGCACCGAGCATTTCATAGGTGCGGTAGTACGTCCCCTGATGAAACAGGTAAAAATTATTTTCGTTGAGTTCCGTTGTCTTCATATATTCATCCCCTTTCTTTGGATCGGATCGTCAATTATGTGCGCCGCCGACGCAAGTTGGTTGCCGATGGTTGGGGCGCCGCCGACGCTCCCACCCTCCGAGCGCGGCGCCCAACTTAGCCCGCATTTCCCACCCCGCGCCGGCGACGCCCCGCACTTTTGAAAAGAAGTTTTTGAAGGGTGGGCGGGAATAAACGTTGTCCCGCGCCGTCGGCGGCTCCTTTTGAAAAAAATTTTTTCAGGGTTGGGCGGGGAAAAAACGTTGCCCCGCGCCGTCGGCGCCCCGCACTTTTGAAAAGAATTTTTTCAGGGTTGGGCGGGGAAAAAACGTTGCCCCGCGCAGGCGGCGCCCCCTTTTTGGAAAAAATTTTTTCAAGGTTGGGCGGGAAAAAACGTTGCCCCGCGCCGTCGGCTCCTTTTGAAAAAAATTTTTTCGAGGGAGATCAGAAGAGCGTCGTGTAGGGAAAGAGTGTAGAT
>CALGGP010000334.1 GCA_937915885.1 uncultured Selenomonadales bacterium
CCACCCACCCATGAAAAAAATTTTTTCAATAAAAGCGCCGTCGGCGCAGAGTGACGGATTTATTCACACCCGCCCACTCCTAAAATCCTTCGGCTTTTGAAACAGAGGAGCGCCGACGACGCGGGTGGGATCGTCGTTCTCGTTCGGTCGCCGCGCTCGGTCGCCGGCACAAGGTGACGTATTTATTCCCGCCCGCCCCTGAAAGACTTCGTCCTTTGAAACAGAGGGGCGCCGCTGGCGCGGGTGGGAACCGCTGGAAATGTGGGGCGCCGAGCTCCGAGGGCGGGGGCGACGGCGGCGCCCAAAAAAGTCGGGCGATCAAAACAATTGAGAATCGAGGTGATAGCGGATGGCGAAAAAAAAATCGCGCGGTCGGCGACGATTGGCGCGCGGAGTGATTTGGTTGTTGGCGACGGGCGCGATATTATCTTTGATGGTGTACACGCCGCTGTTCACTCTTCGGGAGATCAAACTGATCGGCGCGACATATCTCACGCCCGACGACATTCTCCGCGTCGGACAAATTTATTACGGGGAGCCGCTGTTTCAATTGGAGACCGACAGCATCACGACGCGACTGAGCAACGACCTGCGTGTCGAGGAAGTGACGGTGCGTCGAAGTCTGCCGTCGACGCTCGAGGTTGAGGTGGTCGAGCGCAAGCCCGTCGCGACGATCAATTGCGATTACGGATATCTCGATCTCGATCGCAACGGCAAGGTCATCGACAGTTACAAGGATTTGAAGGGGCTGGCGGTGCCGATGATCACGGGCGCGCGAGTGGAGGATTTATATATCGGCGACGACATTGACGACGAGCAGGTCAAAAAAATTTTATACTATCTGCAGCAGATGGACGACGAGTCGCTGAATAAGATATCGGAGGTGGCAATCGTCGACGCGGATTATGTAGTGGCGTATACGGACATGGCGCGCGCGGTGCAAATTCGGATCGGCAAGCTCGAGCGATTGGAAGAAAAAGCGCGATTGACGGAGAATTTTTTAAAGGACTTGGAGACGAATCCTCATCCGGTCGAGTACGTTGACTTCAATTATACGGCGCCGTTCATCAAGCTGGCGCAATGAGCCGTTGACACCGGCAGGCGCGGCTGATAAAATTACGATGCAATATTAAAAGCGAAGGGGGCAACCGATATGCAGTCAACGGTCATCGACAGTCAAGTCTTCGGATACCTCTTCAGCACTGACGAGATGCGCAACGTCTTCAGTGACCGCGCATGGGTTCAGAAGTTCCTCGACATGGAAGCGGCGCTCGCGAAGGCGCAAGGCGAGCTCGGCGTCATTCCGAAAGAGAAGGCGGATATCATCAACGAGTACGCGAAAGCGGAGTTGCTCGATCTGCCGCTCATCGGCGAGTACATCAAAAGCTCGATCACAATCGTCCCCGTGCTCAAGGCGTTTAAAAAAGTGTTGCCCGACGACGCCGGAGAATACGTCCACTGGGGAGCGACGAGCCAGGACGTTTACGACACGGCGCTTGTGCTGATGGAGCGCGACGCGTACGAGATCATTGTGCGCGACATGAAGGAGTGCCTCAAGAACGTCTCGATTTCCTCGGGCGACAGCATACGAAATTTAACGTCCTTGTACATATTACAGAATCGGCACCGATTGTGCGAACAGCCCTCGGTGACCGGCAACAGCATCGTGTTTGCCTCGACCGGCGGGCGATAAATCGTTCCGTTATATTCCAGCTCCATATTAAAACGCTCCTTTACATGATCGGATGAAGATCGCGGTGCTCGCGCAGCGCTTTTTCGCCGACTTCGTCAATGATGTGATCGATTGCGTTGATGATCTCCGACGTTCGAGCCGGCAACTCCGCGCGGGCGAAGAACGGCATCGATACATGATCCGACAAAAACACCGTCCGATTCGTCAGCCGCCGAAGAAATTCTTGCATCTCCCTCAGCCGCTCGACCTCGCCCGCCTCGACGAATTTGCCCTTCATCTTTTGATAGTACAACGGCGTTTGCGGGACGAGCGTCAACGATGACACCTCGATCATCGAGATGTTGATCCCGCCGTAAAGCTCCGCCGTCAAGCACGCGTGACTCAATCCGTAATCACGACCGCCGATCCCGTTGAGGAAATTCGCAATGATCGGCAAGCCCGCCTCCGTCAATTTCTCCAATTGCTCTCGAGCCGTCGCCGCATCATAGCCCTTGTGCACTCGTTTCAAGATCACGTCGTCGCCCGATTCAACGCCGATATACGGATCGGAATATCCGACTTCATGAAGTGCCTTCAACTGCTCGACGGTCTTGTCGACAAAATCATCGATGCGCGCATAGCCGCCGATCGTCTTCACCGACGGCACATATTCATGCACCAGCTCCGCCGTCCGCATCAACGTCTCGTAATTCGCCGCAAATCCGTCCGCCGCCTGCAAAAAAATTCTCTCCGGCACTCCGAAATACTTCGGAATTTCTTTGATGTCCGCCTCGATCTCCTCAATCGGCGACCTCTTAAATCCGCAGTCCTTGAAATATCCGCAGAACGCGCATCGATTGTGCGAACAGCCGCTCGTCACCTGCAGAAATGCCGACGACGCCTCGAACGGCGGACGATTGATCCCGCTCGTAAAATGCATTTGAAAATCCCCCTTCGATCACCGACGACGCAAATTGAAAATGCACTTATGACCCGGCGTCCGATAACACGCGTTGCAGCCGACGCACGCCGACGGTCGAATGTCGCCGTCCGCCCAACGGTTGAGCAACGACGGCTCGCGGATCAGCGCGCGGCTCATCGACAGATATTCAATCGGAGTGGTGATGAGCAATCGATTCATCTCTTCGATCGAGCGATGCCCGCCCACCAAAATGATCGGCACATCGAACGCCGACGCGCCGACGGCATAATGCCTGAAATATCCTTCGTTGAAATGCGCCCGAGCCTCGCGCGAAGTGTAGTCGCCGCTGATCTCGATCGCATCGATCCCATGCTCGACCATCACTCGACACGCGTCAAGACAATTCTCGCCGTTGATCTTGGCGATGATCGGATAATCGCGTCCGAGCTCCGCGCGGATTTCGTCAAGAACGTCGCCGAGAATTTTGCCGCGATCGTACTCGATAAATTGACTGAGGAAAAATCCGTGCGCCGCATGCAATTGAACGCCGTCATAGCCCGCCGCCTTCGCTCGAATCGCCGCCTCGACGAACAGTTGAGGAACTTCCTCGACGTGCTCATATCGCGGATTGACGATCGCCGCTTGGAGAAAAATTTTGCAGTCGTGCTCATGAACGAGCGCCGTCAGATCACGATGTTGATCGATGAATCGATCGGAATGAAATTGAACAATGCCGTCGAGCAACGCATCATGATCGGAGATCGTCGTTATGCCCGTGATGATCGCTCCCACTCCGCCCGCCGCCAACTCCGCATAAATGTCGAGCAACGGTTGAGTGAGATTGCCTTCGTCGTCGGCAAGCGCCTCCCACGTCGCCGAGCGCCACACTCGATTTTTCAACGTCAAGCCGTTCAAAACCGTCGCGTCAAAAATATTTTTCATCGCCAACGCTCCTTTACAAACTTTTGTCGATATCATACAATGCAATCGGACGGTTGAACAGAAGGCAGTTTTTTGTGCGTGGTGAGACGATGGAGACGCGAACGATTTACGACGATCGGTGCCCGATTTTCTACACGATGGACATTTTCAATCATAAATGGAAGGTGCCGATCCTGTGGCGGCTGCTCGAGAACGACGGCGCGCCGCTTCGATATAACGAGTTGCGCCGACGGGTGACGGGCATCACTCCGATCATGCTGACGAGATGTTTGCGGGAGCTCGAGCGCGACGGGATCATCGCTCGAAAACAGTGCGGGACGGTGCCGCCGTTGATCGTCGAGTACTCACTCACTCCGCGCGGAGAATCGTTGCGAGCGACTTTGCAATGTCTCTATCGATGGGGCGAAGAACAAATGCGTTGAGCCGAGCGGCGGGCGCTTTTTTTATGTATTTTTGTCGATAAAACGCCGCGCGCCTTGACGTTGCCGCCGACTTATTATAAAATCGTCGACGTTAATACTCTCGACCATATGAAAGGACTGAACGTTTTGGATTTGTCTCAACTGCTTAACGACGTCAATGATTTTGTTTGGGGACCGGTGATGCTTGCGTTGCTCGTCGGCACCGGTATTTTTCTTACGATCCGTCTCAAATTTCTTCCGTGGATTAATCTCGTTTACTCGATCAAAATGATCTTCCGCAAAAGCGATCACGAAGGCGACATCAGCCCGTTTCAATCGTTGGCGACCGCGCTGTCGGCAACCGTCGGCACCGGTAATATCGTCGGCGTCGCCACCGCCATGGTGCTCGGCGGTCCGGGCGCTCTTGTTTGGATGTGGATCAGCGCTCTCTTCGGGCTCTCGACCAAATACGGTGAGTCGGTTCTCGCCGTCAAGTATCGCGAAACAAATTCCGTCGGCGAAATGGCGGGCGGTCCCATGTACGCAATGAAGAACGGCATCGGCGGCGTCTTCGGTCGAGTGATGGCTTGCCTGTTCGCATTTTTCGCCGTCTGCTCGTCGTTCGGCATCGGCAATATGACGCAAGCCAACTCGATCAGCTCCGCGCTCGAAACCAGTTTTGCCATCCCGACTACCACAACCGGATTAATCCTCGTCATCTGCGCGCTGTCGATTTTGCTCCGCGGTATTCGTTCGATCGGCGCCGTCTCGAGCATCATCGTCCCGGGCATGGCGGTCTTCTACTTCATCTTCGCCGTCATTGCGATCCTGCTCAACATAGGCAATCTCCCCGCCGGTCTCGCTGAAATTTTCCGCATGGCGTTCAGCCCCGAGGCTGCTGCCGGCGGTGTCGGCGGTGCGGTCGTCGCGTCGATGATGACTGCCATGCGTTGGGGCGTCGCGCGCGGCGTTTTCTCCAACGAAGCGGGCTTGGGCTCCGCTCCGATTGCCGCCGCCGCCGCTCGCACCGACCACGCCTCTCGTCAAGGCTATATCAATATGACCGGCACTTTTTTCGACACGATCATCATCTGCATGTTGACGGGTCTCGTGATTTCGTCGTCGGGCATGCTCGGCACCATCGATCCCTCGACCGGTAAACTTTTCAGCGGTGCTCAACTGACCATCATCGCCTTCAGCTCCGTCTTCGGCGAATACGCAAAGTATATCGTCTCCATGTCGCTGTCGCTGTTCGCTTTCACCACGATTCTCGGTTGGGAATATTACGGTGAGAAGTCGCTCGAATATCTGATCAGCAATCGCCAAGTGATTTACATGTATCGGTTTTTCTTCAGCGTGATCACGTTCGTCGGCGCGACGCAAACGCTCGACGTCGTCTGGAACTTCTCCGACACGATGAACGGTTTGATGGCGATCCCGAACTTGATCTGCCTGCTGATTCTCAACAAGGACATTGCGCAGGAGTGCTTCCACTTCCAAGAGGTGGTTGTTGAGCGCGAAAAGAACGGCGAGATCGTCGATCTCAACGATCATCTGCACTCCGCACATTAATATTCATGGCACGACAAAAATTTTTAAACGCAAAAACGATGACGGCGTTCATCACCTTCATGAACATGTACCCGCCGCTGTCGACCGACTTATATCTCCCCGCGCTCCCCGAGATGGGAGCATTTTTTTCGGCAAGCCCCGCGCTCGTGAGCATGACTTTGACGGTGTTCTTCTTCTTTTTCGCCGTCTCGATCATATTTTTCGGACCGCTGTCGGACAAATTCGGGCGCAAACCGATCATCATCTTCGGCACGTCGATTTATACAATCGCATCACTCGCCTGCGCGCTCTCGACCGATATTTACATCCTGCTCGTCGGAAGAATTTTTCAAGGCGTCGGCTCGGGCGCGGTGCTCACTGCCTCGACCGCCATCATCAAAGATTGTTTTCGCGGCTCGATCATGTCAAAAATTTTGGCTGTCACTCAAGCGTTGGGCGTGATCGCTCCGATGGCGGCGCCGTTGCTCGGCGGCTTTTTGCTGACGTTCACATCGTGGCGCGGCTCGTTCGTCGTCTTGACGGCTCTCGGCGCTATCAATTTATTGCTGTGCTTTTTCTTCACCGAGACGCTTGACGAGCGCCGACGGTATAAGGGCAGCGTCTTTCATTCGATCGGATTGTTGGCGGACGTCGGACGGCAAAAATTTTTTATGCTCCTGCTGTTGATGTTTGCAATCGCCCACGCGCCTTATATGTCGTACCTGAGCATGTCATCATTCGTCTACATCGAACATTTTTTGATGACGCCGCAACAATACAGTTACTTCTTCGCGTGCAACTCGGCGGCATCGATCGCCGGACCGGTTCTCTATCTTCGATTGAAAAAATTTGCGTCGGAGCGCGCGATGATACGCATGTGTTTGATCGTTCCGGCAATCAGCGGCGCCTTGATCCTCGCGACGGGGCATTGGAGCGCGATTAATTTTTTGTTGGCGTTCCTGCCGTTCACGGTGATCGGCGCCGTCGCTCGACCGCTCTGCATGAATATACTTCTAAACACGGTCAAAGAAAATGCCGGTACCGCCTCGTCGATGATTAACTTCGTCAACATTTTGTTCGGCAGTATCGGCATGATGGCGGGCGGGCTCCCGTGGTCGGATATGATTGACGGGCTCGGCATAATCATTTTGATCGCCGTCTCGATCGCCGCCGTCCTCTGGAATGTGATCGACCGTCAAAAAAACTCTTGACAATATATATATATATATATAATTGCCTCTGATTAATTGTTTGTTTTGTGTTGTGATCGGAGGCGATTGCGATGAAAGGATTGTTGAGGCGATCGGCAACGGCGGGCGTCATGCTCCTGATGATGTTGTCGATCGGATTGTGGCAGAGCGCGACGGCGGAGGCGGCGGCAAAAAAAATCACGTGGACGACGACTGATGTAATCTTAGACAAAGGCAAGTGTACTGTCAGAGGCTACTTCAAAAATGATCGTAACACGGAAGTCACTGTATCAAAGGTTAAACTGGTCGTGCATGTATGGGACGCTGTAAGTAATGCTACCATTTACGATATTGCTTGGAACGTTAATGTTAATTCAGGCAAAGGATTACATTTAGCAGCAGGAGCTCAAGCAAATTGGTCGTTTTCTTATTCCGATGAAAATTGTCCGGCTTATAAGGGTGGAAACAGAAGATGGATTGTGACGCCTACCATTTGGACGCAATAATTTTGTCGGATATTAAAATGGGCGGCGCCTTTTCTCGCACCGCCCTCTTTTTTATTTACCGATTTTAAATTTATCGATCGTAACGCGCAAATCCGACGACAGTTGAGACAGGCTCCGACTTTCTTCCGCAATTTCGTCCATCGACGCCGATTGTTCTTGCGTCGCCGACGATATGATCTGCACTTCCTCCGACGTCTTCGCGCTCGTCTGTTTCACCGAGTCCATCGCCTGTTGCATCACCTGCGCATCGTCCGCCATCTCGTTTATGTGCTCGGCTATTTGATCGACTTCCGTTGCCAACGTCTGTATCGAGATCAAAATGTCCTCGAACACCGCATCCGTCGCGTGCACTTTTTCAATGCCCGCTTGCACTCGATCCGTTCCTTCGTGGCTGGCGTCGATCGCGTGTTGCATGATCTCGCCGTTCTTCGCCACCTGATCCGCTATCTTTTTCGACGAGTTCTCCGTTTCCTCCGCCAACTTTTTGACTTCGCCCGCGACCACCGCGAAGCCCTTGCCCGCCTCGCCCGCGCGTGCCGCCTCGATTGCCGCGTTCAACGCCAACAAATTTGTTTGACTTGCGATCGCCGAAATGATCTCAACGATTTTATTGATCTCCTCCGAGCTCCGCGCAAGCTCATTCGTCGACTCTTGTATCGTACTCATAATGTCCGAAATGCTTTTTATGTGGTCGACCACGTTCTGTATCGACGACCGCCCGTCCTCGACGCCCGTCACCGTCATATGCGCCACCGTTGCTATCGCATTCGTCTTCTCCTTGATGCTGTTTGCGGTGTCGGCTATGTTTTGCGCCTTTTGATTTGTCTCGTCCGCCGCCTGCGATTGCGCCTTCACTCCGACCGTGATCTCGTTGACTGCCGTCGACACTTGCGCCGCCGCCTCCGCCGAATTGTGCACGAGATTTGTCAGCTGTTCGCTCGCCGTCGACACTTCCTCCGATTCCCGATGTACATTCTGCAGTAATTTTTTCATCGTTTGACGCATCTTGTCAAACTCCGCCGTCAACGTACCGACTTCGTCTTGCGACCCGTCCAATTTTATATCGTGGCTCAGATCGCCCTGATTGATCAGCGCGCACTCCTCGCCCAACTTTCGGATCGGAATCAAGAGGCTCTTGTTGACGAACAGATTGACGATCAATATGATGATGATCGCCGCGATTATGAGCGTGATCGCTGACAATCCGATCAAAATTTTCAACAGCGTATTTGACGTTTCCTCGATCTCCGACACCGGCGCCGTCGCCACCGCGATCCATCGACGCCCCTCAAGATGTATCGGCGTGAACACCGCCTTCGACTCAACCCCGTCGGGCGTCTCGTAATACGTCGAATACTGTTGATCGCTGTCGATGACCGTCTTGAATCCGTCGAGCAACCGCTGATCCAACTTCACGCTGCCGTCGGGCTTCGACAAATTCAAATTGCCCGCGTACTCGGGATGTTGTTTGTGCCCGATGCACACGCCGTCCTCATCGACGATGTACACGTAGCCCGTCTGCATGAATTTGAAGCCGCCGATCATCTCCGACAGCGTCCCGAGATTGACCGTCCCGTAAATCAGCCCGACCGTCGCGCCGTTGTTTTTGACGGGATACGCAAACAACGTGATCAGCTGTTTCGTCGTGCCGGAGACCATCGTCCCCGTCATGCACGGTTGACCGGTGCTCATCACGTATTTGAAATAATCGCGACTGCCGCGATCGACTGCCTCGTCCTTATGACTGAAGCCCTTGCCGTCGGAACCGATGAACGCCGTCATTGCCAAATCCGCCGAGCGATTTTTGGATTCTTGGAGCGCCGACAATTTTGCCGCGTGATCGCCGCCGACTATCGACGGGTTGAGCGACAAATCTTCCATGCGCACTCGTTTGTCGACGATATATTTTTCGACCGACAGCGCCGCTTGACTGCTCACCGCCCGCGCGTGCTCGTCGGCGTTTTCGACCAGCGATCGGTTGCACAGATTGTAGCTGATCGTCGAGAACACCACGAAGCTCAACAAAAACAGCGGCAATAACACCAACAAAAACTTCGTTTTGATCCCCATAAAATGTCGCCTCTTAATCGTCAATGATCTGCAGTCGCTTGATCGTCATGTCCTCGGGACCGGTGATCTGACATCCCTTTTTCTTCGCGTATCGAATATAATCGAGAATTTCTTTGGTGATGCGTTCGCCGGGCGCCAGGATCGGAATGCCGGGCGGATAACACATCAAAAACTCCGCCGCCGTCTCGCCGACCGTCTCATCGATCGGCAGAGATTTTTTATTGGCATAAAACGCCTCCTTCGGATTGCAATCGACGATCGGATCGATGTATTCAGCCTTCAACATCTTCGACGGATCTTTTCGATAAATGCGTTTGATTTCGGCGAGCGCGGCGACAAGCCGTTCGATGTCCTTCAATCGATCGCCGACGCTGACGTAAGCGAGAATGTTGGCGATATCTCCGAACTCGACTTGGATATCGTACTCGTCGCGCAGCAGATCGTAGACTTCGATCCCCGCCAATCCGATCGGTCGAGTGAACACCGACAGCTTTGTAATGTCGAAGTCAAACACGGCGTCGCCGTCAATCAGCTCTCGACTGTAAGCGTAATAGCCGCCGATCGCGTTGATCTCGTCGCGCGCGTACTCGACCAGATCGATCACCTTATCGAAAATCTCTCGACCGTGGAGCGCGAGATTGCGTCGTGAGATGTCGAGGCTGGACATGAGCAGATACGAGCCGCTGGTCGATTGCGTGATGTTGATGATCTGATGGACGTAGCCGACATTAATATTTTCCGAGCAGAACAGCATCGACGATTGAGTGAGTGAGCCGCCGGATTTATGCATCGACACCGCCGCCATGTCGGCGCCGACATGCATAGCGGCTTTGGGCAATCGATCGTTGAAGTAGAGATGAGTGCCGTGGGCTTCGTCGGCGAGCAGTTTCATGCCGTGCTTATGAGCGATCTCGACAAGTTTTTCGATGTCGGAGCAAATGCCGTAATAGGTCGGATTGTTGACGAGGATCGCCTTGGCGTCGGGATTATTTTTGATGGCGGTTTCGACGTCGGAAATTTTCATGCCGAGGGAAATTCCGAGCCGATCATCGACGTGCGGATTGACGTAGACGGGTCGGGCGCCGCATAAAATGAGTGCGTTGATGGCGGAGCGGTGGACATTGCGCGGCATGATGATTTTCTCGTCGGGCTTGACGGTCGAAAGGATCATGGCTTGGACGGCGGCGGTGGTGCCACCGACGATGAAGAACGAGTGCGCGGCTTTGAAGGCGTCGGCGGCAAGTTGTTCGGCGTCGCGAATGACGGAGACGGGGTGACAGAGGTTATCGAGCATCTTCATGGAATTGACATCGACATCGAGGCAACTTTGTCCGAGGAAATTTACGAGCTCTCGATTGCCGCGTCCGCGTTTATGCCCGGGCACATCGAACGGCACGAGCCGCGCGGCTTTCATTGATTCGAGCGCCTCGAGCACGGGCGCGCTTGCCTGTGATAAATACTTAAATCTTCCCAACGATCCGTCCCCCAAAACTAATTTCTTAAAATGTATTTTACGCCTTTCGACAAAAAAAAACAATCGGCAACGCACCGATTGCTGTTAGTGATCCGAATTATATAACTCACGGGTCGAAGGCGTTGGAGGACAATGAGCATTGCAAGCACTCAATCATTTTCTACAATTTCCTTGGTTGCAGGATCATAGGTATATTCCTCGCCGTCCATTTCGATTTTGATCTTTTCATTATCCTCGGGCGTATCTTCTCGTTCAGCGTAGAGAACTTCCCCCTTAAATACGTCGAAGCGCGCGCTCTCGGAATAAGCGAAGTTGCCTCTGGGAGAATTAAAATTAAATTGATAGACATAATCGCCGTCTTTAACGATCTCATCGCTGACCACCGGAGTTTCATCCAAAGTAAAAGGTTGTCCCTGTATAGCTTTTAAAACAAGCTTCATATCGTCGACAGGCCAAGCGCGAATCACAGCATCGGGATCATCATTGTCTTCTTCTGGGATCAGCGCCACAAAAATTGGCACTACCTTATCACCTTTTTTGAGTTCAATAAATCCGCGACCGGTTCTGCCGACGCCTCGTCTCGCATTCCTGCGTGCGCCGACAATTTGATATCTTCCTTCGTTCGGATAATGAGCAACCCTCAAAAGGCAAGGCGCGTCGTTGAGAACGATCGGGATGCCATAGATGGCGTAACCGTTCTTAACGACTTCGCCAGCCTCGTTGAGTTGATCATTTCTGGCTTCCATTGCGACCGCGAAGACGAGATGATTGTTGAGCATGGGCCACGATGCTTGGAAATTATCCGTGAATCTGTAGTTGTTGTCCTCGGTCAGTTCGCTTTTGATGTTCGAGCTTATCCCTAAAAATAGCAGACCAATGTCCTTAATTCCAAATTCCGGATCTCCATCTTCAATGTCTCTGGCAATCGAACAGGTGACGCCGGAAATTTTTTTCATTTGTTCCTGAGTAAGTTCTACAAAAACATTATCGGTGTCCTCGTTTATATTAACCCTTAAGTTTTGAAGGTCGGAGAGATCAAAAATCGCATCTAAACTTCGTGTAGAGTCTCTTTTTCGTGAACGAGTTGTGCGAGAATCAGGCGAGTCCGCAGTGCCGTTCTCATTTTCAATTTGCGCCGGAATTTTAATCAGATTTTCATACAGTTCCTTGGTGTGACCCAAAGTTATCTTCTGCGACGCGTAAAGCTCAAATTCCGCTCCGTCTTTGCTCAGCGGATAATAAGTCGAAATGCCGTTGCTGTAAGCTCTATTCTTGCCGGAAACATTGTAAACGACTGCAGAATCAATTGCGCCGCTCAAGTCATTTGCGCTTTGGGTCAAGACTTTTCGTATCGATGAGTCAACATCATACGTCAAATGTGTCTTCGTTCCTTCGGCCAAACCTTTCAAATCAATCATAAGTCCCGGGACGGCACCGAAACCGCTCGAACCTTCTTCGGCGTAGTGCTCGGCATTTTTTGCCGCCGCTTCCAGTGTGATATAAACATACGGGTCTTTATTTACGGATTTAAGGTAATTTTTGTTAAAAGAATTATAGGCTTTGCGAAGCGGAAGCCATTTTTCCGGTGAGAGATCAACAACTGAGAACGTCGACTCGGAAGCATCTCGTTCATCCAAATAATCGAACGAGCTTTGGCAAATGAGTTTTCCCAACTGATCACATCTCATTGAGGGATTTTTGGAGAGCTCTTTTATCCAATCACTGTAATACCATCCAAAAAACGATTCGTTTTCCTCCGAAGCGACCATGTAACGTGCGAAGCCGTAAATATTATTTGCGTTTTCATAAGTTGCTCTAATGCAGGCATCAAAGCCTATGATGTCGAAAGGCGGATTGTTGGGCGTGGCTCTGTAAACTTTTGAGAATGCCTGATGAATGTCGTTTAAATCCAAAAAAGAGTCGTCGTCATTTTCTTCGTGCGTAAACCTTTCATCGTAGCAAACCCCAACCAGACCGCCATGATTCCAGAAAATAAACATGCGGTGATTGGGGCGAAAATCTTTTTCGATGGTGTCTTTGCCGTAGCGCAAGAAAGATTCAAGAGTTTGCGGTTTGCCCATGTCGGCATCAGCGAAGGAACCTTGATAGTGGAAGCCGTTATTATCGTAGAGGTAGCGTCCGATTGTATTGTCGGGGATTTCCTCAGTCAACCATCCTTTACAGCCGCCGGTCTGAATTAAAATTTTTATGTTCGGTGATATTTGGACGTCATGGTTGATGTGAATCGGAAGGTTTACTTTGCCGCCGACCGATTCCTCATCAAAGGATATAAACTTTTGATTTACCATTTCTTGTAGATCTTCTGTAGCTGCTGCGCTGTCAGTGCTACCGGTATTTTCAAGATCGTTGCCGCTGATATACCAATAGATGAGCCACTTATCCTCCGACTTCTCAGGCGACGGAGCTGCCAACGCCAAATTTTTAAAGCCCAAGATTGCTCCAAAGAGCATCAGGAAAATCACGGCTCTCCTCATTTGAATCACTTCCTTCACTGCATAATTTTTTAAAACTGATCGGAAAGGATTTTTGCACCTTTGGGTTTGGTCGACGATCTACTTCCGACGGAACGGAACCCCTTCACGTTTCTACTTCTCAAGTAATCGGCGAGGGGACTCGAGGAGCGAGCCGCTCTGCCGTTTTTAGGAACGACGCGATACAATTTAATCAAAACTTGACCGTTCTGATAGGGTTCCTCAGAAAAGCCCGTAACTCCTTTATAGTCAATGGCTCTTACTAAATTTATATTGTAGATCGGCAGTCTGATGCTGCTCTGAGCGTAGCCGGTATGACAAGCATTCAAAAAAACATAGTCGAAGTTGCCGGTATTTGTTAATTTCCCTTGCCGCGTCCAATAAGCTAAAGACTCCGCTATCGCGTTTGCGTAGTCGTGGCGCAACTTGCTGTGCATCAGTATCCCGAAGCCGCTGCTGTTGGCAAAACCATGGCAAAGGAGAACCAGACATCTGTTGTTGCCGGCGGAGAAGTAATAGATGTTATGATCAAATTCGTTGTTTCGATCGACGCAACGAACAAGAGGTGTTGCCGGAAACATGTAATCACATATCCAGTCATAATCTCTGTCGTAGTCTTCCGCTGAAGCCGCTCTTGTCAGCATCAAAATCGAAAGCATCACCGCGATAAAAACTCTTCTTGGCATAACTGCCACCTCCCTTAAAAATACTACACATCCACTCAAAAACCTTCATATACCTGTTTTTTTTTTCATTATTATTTTAATAGGTTGGAGATCGAAAGTCAAGTATCGATCAAAAAAATAAGGGGCGCTCGCCCCAATGTATGAATAAACTTTTTCAACTGACGGTGATCAGCTCGTAATTAGGATTGCCCATCTTCGACTCCGCCATCGCCGACAATTGTCTCAGCCCGTGCCGCGATTCGATCCGCTCGATCAAATCCGCGCTGTCGGGCGCCGCATACACCATGTCCACGCACGCCTGATCGATCGCAAGTATGTCCGTCGACGCCAAAATCCCAATGTCTTTCATCGTCGGCTCCGCCGCCCGTATCCCCGCACAATCACAGTCGACCGACATTCGACGCATCACGTTCAGGAAAATGATACGCTTGCCGAAGTGATCGCACGTCGCTTTGCCCGAGTCCGCCATCAGCTCCATGAACCGATCCTTCAGCGGCATGTCCTTGCCGTTGAACCACGAATCGCCCGCCGGCGGCATTTGCGCCAACTCGTAGCCGTGCACTTGTCGCTTGCCCACATGCCCCGACGCACAGCCGATCGCTATATTTTTGAGCGAGCCGCCGAAGCCGCCCATCGCATGTCCTTTGAAATGCGTCAACACAATCAACGAATCGTAGTTGGCGAGATTTTTGCCCATCGTAACGGTCTTCAAATGATGCCCGCCGTTGACGGGGAAATCAACGCCGCCCTCTTCGTCCATGATGTCGACGGGACAAAACGTCCAACCGTTGCGCGCAATCGTCGCACGATGCCCCTCGGTCGTATAACGCGCGCCGTCGTAGAGTGTATTGCACTCGACAATGGCGCTGTTCGGAATTTCCGCTTGGAACGCCTTGACCATGTCGCGCGGCAAAATGTTCGGACCGTCGGGCTCGCCCGTGTGCAGTTTGATTCCGACCGTGCCGTAGATGCCCTCGTTGATCATGCCGTAGAGCTTGAGCAGATGCGCCGCGTCAATTTTCTTGGTAAAGTAAACCTTCGCGGCGGAGCCGGACGTTCTCTTGACGAGCGTCGAGCCGACGACGGGCGCTTGAGCGCGCGCAATCGAGCCGCCGTCAATGCCCTTGAAAGTGAGCGCGCCGACTGCTGCCGCGCCTGCCAGTTTGAAAAAGTCTCTTCGATTCATGTCCATCGATATTACCTCCTACGCTACGTTTATCAGTTCGTAATTCGGATTGCCCATGAGATGTTCTTTCATCGCCGACAATTGTCTCAGCCCGTGCCGCGATTCGATCCGCTCGATCAAATCTTTCGAGTCGGGAGCCGCGTAAACCAGATCGACGCTCGCTTGATCGATCGCAAGTATATCGTTCGACGCCAAAATCCCGATGTCCTTCATCGTCGGCGCCGCCGCTCGCGTCCCCGCGCAATCGCAATCGACCGACATTCGACGGAGCACATTGATGAATACGATCCGCTTGCCGAAGTAATTGCACGTTGCCTGCGCCGAGTCCGACATTCGCTCCATCAGTTCTTCCTTGACGGGCATTGCGGCAAGTTCTTTCGGTCCGAACGGCATCGGTCCCTCAAGATATCCGTGCACTTGTCGCTTGCCGACTTGACCCGTCGCACAACCGATCGCTATATTCTTCATGGAGCCGCCGAAGCCGCCCATCGCATGTCCCTTGAAATGCGTCAAGACGATCATCGAGTCGTAGTTGGTGATGTGACTGCCCATCGTCACTTCGTCGAGATAAAATTTTTTGCGGACGGGCAGATTGACGCCGCCGTCCTCGTCGAGAATGTCAACGCGGCTGAACGTCCAGCCGTTTTTCTCGAGCGTCGCGCGGTGCCCATCGGTCGTGTAACGCGCTCCGCCGTAGAGAGTATTCGTCTCAACGATCGTCGAGTTCGGGATCGTCGATTGAAACGATTGAACGAGATCGCGCGGCAGAATGTTGGGACCGTCGGGCTCGCCAGTGTGCAACTTGATCGCGACCTTGCCGTAAATCTCGTCGTTGATCATGCCGTAAAGTTTCAACAGATGCGCGGCATCAATTTTTTTCGAGAAGTAAACTTTCGCGGTTGAGCCCGAAGAATTTTTGACGAGCGTCGAGCCGACAACGGGAGCTTGAGCGTCAGCGATCCGAGCGCCGTTGAAAGTGAAAGCGCCAAGCGCCGCCGCGCCCGCCAGTTTGAAAAAGTTTCTGCGGTTGATGTCCATCGATAAAACCTCCGAAAATTTATGTGGGCGCCCGTAATTTCTTTCAAAGATCAGACAGTGATCATCTCATAGCGACGGGAGCCCATGCCGAGCTCCTCCATTGCAGACAACTGCCGCAGTCCTTCTCTCGACTCGATCCGCTCGACCAGATCACGACCGTCCGCCGCCGCATACACCATGTCCACGCACGCTTGATCCACCGCTAAAATGTCCGTCGACGCCGCGATACCGATATCCGCCATCGTCGGCGCCGCCGCTCGCGTCCCCGCGCAATCGCAATCCACCGACAGCCGATTCATCACGTTGATAAACACAATTCGATCGCCGAAGTGATCACAGATCGCCTTCCCCGAGTCCGCCATCATCTCCATCAACAGCGCGCCCGTCACCCATCGACCGTAATCAATCAAACCATGCACTTGCCGCTTGCCGACCGCGCCCGACGCACAACCGATCGCTATGTTTTTCAACGACCCGCCGAAGCCGCCCATCGAATGACCCTTGAAATGCGTCAAAACGATCAGCGAATCGTAATTCGTCAAGTGAGCGCCCATCGCCACTTCGCTCAAGTGCAAGCCGCCGTTGACGGGAAAATTTACATCGCCGTCGGCGTCAATAATGTCGACAGGACAAAAAGTCCAGCCGTTGGTCTCGAGCACCCGTCGATGCCCCTCAACCGTCGAGCGCGGACCTCCGAAGGCAACATTCGCCTCGATGATCGTCGAGTTGGGAATCGTCGATTGAAACGCCTTGACCATGTCGCGCGATAAAATGTTCGGACCGTGCGGCTCGCCCGTGTGCACTTTGATCGCAACCCGACCTTCGATCGAGCCGTTGATTTTTTTGTAGAGATTAATCAGATGATCGGCGTCAATCGTTTTCGAGAAAAATACTTTCGACGAGGCGTCGCCGCTAACGATCGGTTGATCACTCGTCGGCTCGACCGTCGGAGTGTTCGCCGCCGATTTATTTTCGCCGCAACCCGTCAACGGCAAGCCCGTCGCCAACGTCAGCGCCGTTGCGCCCGCCAATTTTACAAAATCCCTTCGGTTCATCATTCTCACCGAGCCCCTCAGTCGCATTCAATGATCGGAGGTCGCTACGCCGAAGATCGCCGACATATCCATTGCGTTAAGCGCCTCGTCGAGCGCCGACACTTCCTCCGCCGTCAATTCCACGTCCGCCGCCCCGAGATTTTCTTTTAACCGCGTCAACTTTCGAGTGCCCGGGATCGGTACTATCCACGGCTTTTTACAGATCATCCACGCCAACGAAATTTGCGCGGGCGTCGCCGATTTTTCCTCCGCCGTCCGACGCAACAGCTCAAATAAATTTTTATTCCGCTCCATCGCCTCGGGCGTGAATTGCGGCATCACGCTCCGATAATCCGACATCTTGTCGAACGTCGAATTTTTGTCGTACGCCATCGACAGTAAACCGTTCGCCAGCGGCGAGAACGCCACCAGCCCGATCCCCAACTCCTCGAGCGTCGGAAAAATTTCTTCGTAGTGCCGCGCCGGCATCGAGTAACGATTCTGCACCGCCGCCACGGGACACACCGCATGCGCACGTCTAATGATCTTGTCGTCGACCTCCGACAGCCCCCAATGCAAAATTTTCCCTTCGCGCATCAGATCGCTCATCACGCCCGCTACTTCCTCGACCGGAATTTTCAGGTCTTGTCGATGCTGATAGTACAAGTCAATGTGATCGGTCTGCAGTCGACGCAACGAGCCCTCGATCGAGCGTCGGATCGTTTCGGGACGCGAGTCGAAACTCAGCGGCAGCGGATTTGTTCCGGAGTCATAATCGAAACGATTGCCGAACTTCGTCCCGATCACGACGCGATCACGATACGGCTTAAGCGCCTCGCCGACAAGTTCTTCGTTGTCGTGAGGATTTTCGGCGAAACCGTAGACTTCAGCCGTGTCGAAAAACGTACAGCCCAGCTCGACCGCTTGAGCGATCAGATTGATCATCTCACGACGGTCGGACGGCGCGCCGTAAGCGTGGCTCATCCCCATGCAGCCCAGCCCGACCGCCGACACTTTCAAGCCGCGCCCGAGTATGCGATACTTCATGTCAAAACCTCCATTCAAGTTGATTACTTTTATGATATCAATTGGAGCCGACTTAAAGCAATAAAAAAAATCCGCGCGGAGCGAATTAAATTTCATCTCGAGGATATGATTTTTGCGTTGACCGCCACGATGAATATCAGCGAGAAGACGCACAACGCGATCGCCCATTGAAACGCCGGATCATAATCGTTGGCTTGCACCGCCGAGTAGATTGCCCGCGAACATGATCGTCGCGCCGAATTCTCCCGGCGCCCGCGTACTCCGGCACTCCGAGCGTCCGCGCGGAGCGGATTAAATTTTATCTCGAGGATATGATTTTTGCGTTGACCGCCACGATGAATATCAGCGAGAAGACGCACAACGCGATCGCCCATTG
>CALGGP010000335.1 GCA_937915885.1 uncultured Selenomonadales bacterium
GAGGGGAAAATTATGGGAGTCAATGGAATTTACGGATTGTCGGGCTCCGGCATCGATGTCGAGTCCATGGTTAAGGTCGGCATGCTCTCGAAACAAAAAGAGTATGATAAAATGCAGCAGACCTACACCAAAAACGAGTGGACGAAACAGGCATACAACGAAATTTATACGAAGTTGACGACTTACAGCACGTCGACGCTCTCGCCCTATAAGATGTCGTCGAATATGAGCGCAAAAACCGCCGTCAGCTCCAACGAAAACGCCGTCACCGCCACCCCCAACGGCAACGCGGTCGTGATGAATCACAGGGTCGCCGTCGAGCAGCTCAGCTCCAGCCCGTATCTCGTTGCGACGCAATCACTTCAGGCGCTCGATTCCTCCGCCGAGTCCGGCAGCGTTAGATTGCAGGATTATATTTTCACCAAAGGCACTTACAATATGATCGAGCAGTCGCTCGTCGTCAGTGATGCGGACGGCAATGAACTGGAGGATATCGACGTTGATGATATCGCGTTCGAGTTCAAAGTTTCGGACGGCACCACGGATGATGCGGGCGTCGAAAAAACCTGGACGCTCTCTTATACCTACGGCGATTTGCTCGGCGTAACCAAAAGGGCGGACGATACGATTCAGTATAACGAAAACACCGAGAAAACGTTCAACGACTTCATTTCGGACTTCAACGCGCTTGGATCCAATATCAAGGCAAGCTATGATTCGGTCGGCGGCAAGTTCAGTTTTTATAACAAATACGGCGGCGAAAGTGCGAAGATCGCATTCGAGCTGACGACTGACGAGGAACGCGACGATGCCGTCAACGAGGCGATTCAGACGACGACGAAGGCGTTCTTCCAAGGAATGAAGTTGGCGCAGTCGATCAACGGTGAGCTTAAGGCGCAGGATGCCGACGGCAATCTCGTCGACTTCTATGCGGCAGATGGCTCCGGCATTGTCGGAGATAATTATTACATCGGCAGCGGAAATGCAGGCAGCGGCTCATCGGCGGCACTTGCCTCGTCGGCGGCGCTCACTTACACCGACGATGATAATAACGAAGTGACGGTGAAGAGCAGCACGGCGTTGACGAATTTCATTGACGGTGATGATTTCAACGAGTCGTTCAGTCTTTCGATCAACGGTTCAGATCCGTTTACGATCTCCTATCAAGCGCCGGCGGAGGATGCGGAAGAGGGTGCGGTCGGCACATTCATTTACACCAAGTATCAGACGACCGAATTGGATAATGCCAACAGTTTTGCGTCGCTGCTCGGGGCGGACTCGGTGAGTTATGAGTTGGGTGTGTTCTCTTACACCATGGAGCAGACTGATACGCTCGGTGGCGATCTCGAAAATGTTGACTTCAGTAATGCGTCGGACGACTATGATGATCTCCTCGACGAAGCAATTCAAGGCGAAATATCGAGTAATATCGCTTACAATGCCACCAGTGATAAATTCGTCTACGAGGTTACGCAAACGCTTGACGACATGGCGGAGCTGATTGGAGCCAAGAGCGGCTCACTCAGCTATGACTCCGATGAGGAGACGTTTACTTACACTCGGAACGGTAGCACTGTGACGGTGGGCAGCGATACGTTCTTGAACTCGTTGACGAGCATGCTCGATTCCGATTACGCGTCGACGCTCAACCTTCGGGAGCTCGATTGGAAGGACGCTTGGGATTCGACGTGTGAGACGTTCAGCTTCAATCAGTATCAAACGCGCGCGGCGATGGCTGATATTCTCGGCGTCAAGTCGATCGAATACGATGCAAGCGAAGAGCAACTCTCGTACGTCCACAGCGTTACGACGGACGTCAACTCCGAAGAATTTGCTGCACTTATCGGCGCCGAGTCGGTCGATTATGACATCAACACGGAAAAATTTTCGTACGTCACGGTGGCGGAGACCGGCGATATCTCGACCGTCGGCGATTTTGTCAATCTGATCAACGCCGATTCTGATACGACGAAGGTGCAGGCGTCTTTCGACGACAGCGCCGGAACGCTCACTCTCGCAAGCACCGTCAAGGGCAGTAACAGCTCGATCGAAATTACCTCCAATAATGACACGACCGCCGAAGAATTTTTGTCGGCGTTCAAACTTAAGGACACCAATGGCAGCGATTCTGTGACTAGCTCGCAGGGCGCCGCGTCCGAGATATATGGTTTTGGCATCACCGGTCAGTACGGTTCGGCGATCGTTGATGGCGTTCGTTTCGATAAGCTCACCGACAACAGCGTCACCGCTTATGGCGTCACCTACAAACTGCACAATACCACCGTTGACGACAGCGGCACCGCGCAAACGATCGGGATCAATGTCGAGCAGGATGTTGATTCGATTGTCGATCGCGTCAAATCTTTTGTCGAGGATTACAACAAATTACTCGGCGCCATCTATGACAAATACGACGAGAAACAATACAAAGATTATAAGCCGTTGACGGCATCGCAAAAGGAATCGATGAAGGACGAGCAGGTCGAGAAGTGGGAAGAAAAGGCAAAGTCAGGCTTACTCTATCACGACCAGACGCTTAGTAAGATCACGACGAAGATGCGCGAGGCAATCTCTCAACCGATCGATGGCTTGAGCGGCAAATACACGTCGGTGTTTTCGCTCGGCATCTCGACGACGGGCATTCACGGGCAATTGACGCTCGATGAGGACAAACTCCGCGCGGCGCTCGACGATGACTCGGAATCGGTCTATAATGTTTTCAGTACGTTGTCGAAGGACGATACGTTCAGCGAAAACGGCGTGGCGCAACGGTTGAGCGATGTGATGATCGACGCGACGAAACTTATAAAGGAGCGCGCGGGCACGGATGACTCTATAAATGACGACTCCGACCTTGGCTCGCTGATGCGTCAACTGCAAAACAAGATGAGTGACTTCAAAAAGTTGCTTGACGCGTTCGAGACGAAGCTATATAAAAAATATGATGCAATGGAGGTTGCGCTCTCGACGCTCGGGACGCAATTGAGCTTCATCACAGGCGGACAGTGATAATTAGGAATTAGGAATGAGGAATTAGGAATTATGGTAAATGCGGCAGAGGCTTACAAACGACAGCAAATCCTGACAGCCACGCCCGAACAGCTTACTCTCATGCTCTACAACGGCTGCCTGAAGTTCATAGGCGAGGGCATTGATGCCGTCTCCGAAAAAAAATACGAGGCGGGCAATACCGCACTCCAAAAGGCTCAACGTATCATTTCGGAATTTCGATTGACGCTCAACATGGAATATGAGATTTCGCATCAGCTGTTTCCGCTCTACAATTATGTTTATGATCGATTGGTCGAGGGCAATCTTCGGAGTGATATCTCGAAACTCGAGGAGGCGCGCGATATCATAACGGAATTGCGAGACGCCTGGGTCGGAGCAATGAAGAAGGCTCGAGCCGAGAAGGGGCAAGGGAAGGGCGGTCAGGGCTATGCATGACGACGAACAAAAAATTCTCGACGACGCCCGTGCTCTCTGGCGCAAGTACATCGTGATCACGAAGGAAATGCTGAAGTTCATCGACAAAAAGGACGTGGATATGTTCCTTGAGTTGGTGCCTCAACGGTCGCAACTGATCGAGATGATGAAGGCGCTGCCGCCGAATAAATTCCGCGAGACCGAGGAATGTCGGGCGATGATCGAAGAGATCAAGCCGATGGACATGCAGATAATGTACAAGGCGCGGGCGTGGCTGAATAAGTCGCGGCGGCAGAACTCGGCGGTGAAGTCGTATGATCTGACGTCGGCGTTCGGCAATCGCGGGCGGATTTTCAATCAAAAATATTAGTTTTCTCCGATCGGTCTGAAAGGGGCGCCGCCGACGCTCCCGCCCACGGAGCCGGCGCCCCAATTTTGACAGCGGTTCCCACCCGCGTCGGCTGGCGCCTCACATCGAAAGCAGCACACAGCCAACGGCGGCGCCACAAAAAAAGGGCGGCGTGCCCGGTCACCAACGGCAGTTCTCAACAGAGATCGGTAGCCCACCCGCGTCGGCGGCGCCCACTATCGAAGGCAGCGCACAGCCACCAGCGGCGGCTCCCAACCAACGTCGACGGCGCCACGAAGCATCGGCAAGCGCAGAGTGCCAAGGGTGGGTGGGCGGGAGAATAAATCCGAGCCCACCCGCGCCGTAGGCTCACTCTTTCAAACAGCGCGGAGTCGATCGATGTAGAGGCGGCGGAAGGCGGCGAAACTGCCGAGCCCGTCCAACGCAACGCGCACATCAAAGCCGCCCGCCTTCAATCGATTAAACCAATGATCGGCAATGTCTTCGCAGACATGCGCTCCTCCCGTCAACAGCAACGGCGCGAGGAGTATTTTTTTTGTCTCAAATTTTTTCAGCCGTTCGATCACATCATCAAAGTTCGGACGATCCGTCGGCTCGATCACTCCAATGCAAATATTTTCGTCGAGCCGTTGTAAATTTTCGTAGACGGGATTGTGACGATGCGGCGACCCATGCCCGATCAACGTCAAAATCTCATCGCCCGACGGTCGAAAACATTCAATGACGATCTCCAGCGCACGCCGATCAAACTCCGTCCGACATTCCGTCGTAAACATCGGCGGCAGCACTCGAATTTTTTTCGACGCCAACGGCAGAATTTTATTTTCATACTCTTCGCCCGGCGTCAAATGCGTCGGCAAAATTATGATCTCGTCGCAATCCGCGCGGAGCTCTTCAATCCGTTCTTCGATCGAAAAAACTTTCAGCCCGCGCTCCGTCAATTTTCGACGAATAAATTTCGATGTCAACGCCGCTCGGATCATCATCGACGGAAATTCGGCAATCAAATCATTTTCAATCGCGTCGATCGTCCGCGCCCGCTCCCTATCGTCAAGCGTGCCGAAGCTCGCAACAATCAGCCCCGTCATTGCACCGCCTCGACCACTGAGACAATCCGTCGGCAAATCGTCTCTAACTGTTCGCGCTCGGGACCTTCCGCCATCACTCGAATCAGCGGCTCCGTTCCCGACGCTCGCACCAATATCCGTCCGCTCAAGCCAAGCTCCTCTTCGCCCGCGCGGATCGCCTCCATCACCTGCTCGTTGCCGCACACGTCTTTATTCCGCACCCGCACATTCAACAGCACCTGAGGATACGTCGTCATCAGCCCGTTGAGCTCCGAAGACGTTTTGCCCGTTTCGATCATCGTCGTCAAAACCTGCAGCGCCGTGATCAGCCCGTCGCCCGTCGTCGAGTAATCCGCAAAGATGATGTGCCCCGATTGCTCGCCGCCCAATTTATATCCGTTCTTGCGCATGTTCTCGAGCACGTAGCGATCGCCAACCTTCGTGATCTCGTAGCGCCCGCCGATTTTTTCAAGCGCCTGACGGAAGCCGATGTTCGCCATCACCGTCGTCACCACCGTCGAGCCCGTCAATTTGCCCGCACGCATCATCTCGAGCGCACACATAATCAAAATGTGATCGCCGTCGATAATTTGTCCCTTGTCGTCGACGCAAAGACAACGATCCGCATCGCCGTCGTGCGCAATGCCGAGCGCCGCGCCTTTTTCGACCACGACTTTTTGAAGTTGATCGATATGCGTCGAGCCGCAATGATCATTGATGTTGATCCCGTCGGGATCGATGCCTATCACACTCAAATCAGCGCCGAGTCGTTTCAAAATCGTCGGCATCGCCTCATACGCCGCGCCGTTCGCACAGTCGAGCACAATTTTCATGCCGTCGAGCCGAATGTTCGTCGTCTGCATGACATAATTGATGTACTCGTAGAACAGCTCGTGTTTGTATTTGAGAGTGCCGATTCGATCGTCCGTCGCGCGCTCGAAATTCGGATCGGATTCAATCTTGCGCGCAATCGATTCGATCTCGTCCTCAACCGCGTCGGGCAATTTATATCCGTCGCCGCCGAAAAATTTTATCCCGTTGTCGTAATACGGATTGTGCGACGCGCTGATGACAATCCCCGCCTGAGCATGCGTCTGACGCGTGAGGTAGGCAATGCCCGGCGTTGGAATGATGCCCGTCAAAACTACGTGACCGCCCGCAGAACAGATGCCCGACGCCAGCGCCGCCTCGAACATCACGCCCGAAATTCGAGTGTCGCGCCCGATCAATATCGTCGGCGCCGAGCCGTCGTCGTGACTGAAATACAGCGTCGCCGCACGCCCCAATCGATAGGCAAGCTCCGGCGTCAAATCGACGTTCGCCTTACCGCGCACCCCGTCCGTTCCAAATAATCTCGACATCAAATTTTCTCCCTTCAATCAATAAAACACATTGCCGCCTTCATTCCGTCGACGGCGGAACTCATTATACCGCCCGCATAGCCCGCGCCCTCGCCGATCGGATAAAGCCCTTCGACGTTCGCCGACATAAAATTTTTTCGGTCGCGCACGATCCTCAACGGCGCCGACGTTCGAGTTTCGACGCCCGTCAATACCGCGCCGTCCGATGCAAATCCTTTGATTTTTCGATCGAATGCTCTCAACGCTTCCTCCAACGTTCGCGCCACCGCCGACGGTAAACATTCATGCAGATCAGCCGTCACGAATCCGCGCGGATATGTCGGCGTCGTCCAAAATTCTTTCGAGCCCGAGCGACCGTTGAGAAAATCCCCGACCGTTTGAATCGGCGCCCGATAATTTCTCCCGCCCAAGTCAAACGCTCGAGCCTCCCACATTTTTTGAAACCGCACTCCGCACAACGGATCGCGACCGTCGAAATCATTCAAGCCGACCGTCGACAACACCGCCGCGTTCGCCACGCCCGACGCCCGATCGTAACAACTCATGCCGTTCGTCACCACGCCAAGCTCCGTCGCCGCCGCTATCACCGTCCCGCCCGGACACATGCAAAATGTGTAAGCGCCGCGATCTTCGCCCTTGTACGTCAAAAAATAATCCGCGCGCGGCAATTTCGGATTGTCGAAGTCCGCGCCGTATTGCGCCCGATCTATAAATTCTTGCGGGTGCTCGATCCGAACGCCGATCGCAAACGCTTTCGGCTCCATCAAAACTCCCGCCTTCGACAGCATCTCGTAAGTATCGCGCGCCGAATGTCCGATCCCCAAAAAAATTGCATCACACTCGAGCCGATCACCGGCATTGATGATCGCCGCCTTGATCCGACCGTCCGCAATTTCGATGTCCGTCAAGCGCGCATTAAAAAAAATCTCGCCGCCGAGTGCGAGTATCTTCTTTCTGATATTCTTGACCACGCCGCGCAATCGATCCGTTCCGATGTGCGGCTTCTGCAGATATTTGATATCCGTCGGAGCGCCCGCGTCGATGAAGGCGTCAATCACTTCGCGCGTCAACGGATCGTCAATGCGCGTCGTCAATTTCCCGTCGGAAAATGTTCCCGCGCCTCCTTCGCCGAATTGCACATTCGATTCGGGATTGAGATCGCCGCCGTCGAAAAATTTCTCAACGTCTTTCGATCGAGTGTCGACGTCGGAGCCGCGCTCGAAAACAATCGGATTAAATCCCGCGCGCGCCAACGTCAACGCCGCAAACATGCCCGCAGGTCCGAAGCCGATCACCACGGGGCGACGGAATGATGGGGCGCCGCCAACGCTCCCGCCCACCGAGGCAGCGCCCAAATGGTGGAGGCGGTTCCCACCCGCGTTGTCGGCGCCCGCCTCTTTCGACAGCGAAGCCGTAAACGGGCGAGCGGGCGTTTTGGACGGCGACGCAACCGCAGGGGGCTGTCCACCCGCCTCGGCGACGCCCGCCTCTTTCGACGAATACTCCACGTCGACGACATAATTAAAAACAATTGGCGCTCCATGTCGACGCCGCGCATCTATCGCTTTCCGAATCAGCTCAACTGATCGGATCGCTCCGCGCGGAACCTTTAAACGTCGAGCGCACAATTCCTCCAACGTCGAGTCATCGTCGAGCGCCGCCGTCAAATCATTTATCCTCATTGCTTCTTTTCCTTCATCACCACTTCGACCGTCGCCTCTTTGATGTTCGCCGTCACGCCCTCGGGGATTATCAAGCCCACCGTCTGTTTCACCGACTTGTCGCCCAGCGGCACCGTGATTGTCTCCGTTCGTATGTTGTCCGTCGGATTGATCACCGTCTCCTTGCCCGCGATTTCCAATTGCGCCGGATCGATTGTCACGCGCTCGATGTCAAAGCCCTCCGCCGCTACCACGTCCGCCTCTATCGGCACCGTCTTTCGGATCAAATCCAATTCGATTGTCACGTCGACGTTCATCAGCGACGGCACGCTCCTCACGTCAGGCACCGCCCGACCGTCCTCGTTGATCGGCGTCATCGGCACCTGCAACGAAAAATCTTCCTTGTTGCCCGACAGTCCGACGTAGCCGATCACTCGCGTCACCGCGTCCACCGCCGTCCGCGACCCGATCAGCGTCACCGTTTCCGCCGATTGCTCGACTTTCGTCACCGTCGCGTTCGCGCCCGCCGCCCCCGTCACGATCAAATCTGCCGGCATCTGCCGCTCGATGTACGGATCAAGTTTGATTTGCGTCTGCTCGGGCGTCACCGAAATCAATTCAAAGCCCGGCGGGAATGCCGCCTCGATTTTGACTTCGTGATCGCCCTCCTCGAGCCCCGCCAAATTTAAATACGCGCGACAATCTTTCGCCTCGTAATTGACGAAATACGAGCGCGGTCCCCGCAATCGGATTTTGATTTGTTGACTGCCGTGCAGCACTTTATAATTCTCCGACGCGTTTACGAACGTCAACGGCACCGTGTAGGAGCTTTCGATGACGGGATTTTGATCCTCCATCACCACCACCCACAGCACCGCCGCCGCCACGATCGAGACGAGTTTTTCAAAGATGTTGTGACGTATCGCGTTGTTTATTTGAGCGATCATCGCCTGCCTCCCAAATTCGCCGCGTTGAGTAAGTACGACACCAACGCCGCGTTGCGTCCGAACATCGGCGACAAAGTTTCGCGGTTGAGGATGTCGATCAACTCCGGCGGATATTTTTGATAGACTTCGTCGAAATAACTCATGTGCTCGCGAATAAAATACTCGAGCGCGCGATATCGGAAGCCGTGATTTTCGATGTCGGCGAAGAACGGGAGCCCGTCCATAAATTTATCGAGCACCTGAACGCCGTCGACGATCACCTGCAAATAAATTTTAATCAGCCGCTCGGGCGTGACGGAGCGGTGTTGCAACGAGCCGTCGCGATATCGGCACTCATAAAAAATGTTCGGCACTCGAACGTAAGTCCGCGCCAAACACAGGCATTTGAAACAAAACGGCATGTCCTCCGAATACGGCAGCGACGGAAATTCGATTTTGTTTTTCGACAGGAAGTCGCGACGGAAAAATTTCAAGCACGACGACCAATTATATTTTCGAGCACAAAAATCGTCGATGCGCCGTCCGACGTCGGAGGTCTCGACTGTAGTTTTTTTGACGGGCGATCCATGCTCCCAAGAATTTATTTTTTTTGTCGACGAACCGTCGGAAAAAGCATAGAACTGTTCGGAGTGAAGGACATCGGCGCCCGTCTGCTCGGCGATCGAAAACAGTTCCGATAAAGCCGTCGGCGTCAACAGATCATCGCTGTCGAGAAAATCAATATATTTGCCCCGCGCGGATTTCAACGCAAGATTGCGCGGCACTCCCGGCGCCCCGTTATTTTTCTTCGTCTTGAGCAAAGTCAATCGCCCGCCGAATTCCGCCGACAATTTTTTTACGATCGATACCGATTGATCCGTCGAGCAATCGTCGACCGCGATCACTTCAAAATCCTGCATCGTCTGAGCGAGCAAACTCCGAAGGCACGCCTCGATATAATTCTCGACGTTGTACATCGGCACTATCACTGTCACCGCAAATTTTTCCGCCATCGGATCACTCTCCTCAATCGTCGTCCTTCGCGCGCCACTTCAACAAAAACTCGCTCATACTCAACTGCTGATTCGAGAACGCCGACTTGAGCACCGCCCTCAACGTATCGCTGTCCAAATGCCGCATGATATGTCCGTTTTCGGCGACAGAAATTGTACCGGTCTCTTCGCTCACGACGACTATCAGCGCGTCGCATTGTTCCGACAAACCGATCGCCGCTCGATGCCGCGTCCCGAGCTCCGTCGACAGCCCGCGATTTTCCGTCAACGGCAACAGACAGCCCGCCGCGATCAACCGCTTGCCGCGGATCACCGCCGCCCCGTCGTGCAACGGCGTGTTCGGAATGAAGACGTTCATCAGAAAATCCGCCGTGATCAGCCCGTCGATGTGAATGCCCGTCGCGCTCACGTCGTTTAATTTCATCTCCCGCTCGATCACCAACAGCGCGCCGGTCTTCGTCGCCGACAAATTTTTTGCCGCCTTGACGAGCTCGTCGACCACCGCCCGCGCTTCCGTCTCGTCGAGCGAAGAATTTTTGCCGAAGAATTTGCCCTGACCAAGGTGCTCGAGCGCGCGTCGGAGCTCGGGCTGAAAGACGATCGGCAACGCCACCACCAGCACGCCCGCCGATTTTTGCAGCAGCCATGAGATGACGTGGAGGTTGAGCCAACTGCAGATGACGGTCACCGTGAACAGCACGATCAGTCCCTTGACGAGCGTGATGGCGCGGGTGTCCTGCAGCATTTCATAAATTTTGTAGAGGATTGCCGCGACGATCAGTATGTCTACAATGTCGAGCGGACCGATTGTAGAGAGAATTCCGTGCAACTGCGCCGGAAATGCTATGTCAAACGGCATTCAAAAACCTCCAAAAGGCAATTAGGAATTAGGAATTAGGAATTGGGGCGACGGGGGCGACGGAGTGACGGAAAAAGGGGGCGCCGCCGACGCGGGTGGGAACCACGGGCTAAGTTGGGCGCCGACATCGACGGGTGGGAGCGTCGGCGGCGCCCCATAAACACTGCCTGCCACGGGTGGACGGGATTAAACGATCTCGTTGAAGTTGAATTTGTCTTCGATCGCGCCGATGTGCAGCTTGTCAATGTAATCGAACATCTTCTGAGCGAACGGTCCGATGCCGCCGCCGTTGATCACATACTCTTTGCCTTTGTACTCGAGCACGCCGACCGGCGAGATCACCGCCGCAGTCCCCGAGCCGAACACTTCTTCCAACGTGCCGTCCGCATGAGCCGCAATCACTTCGTCAATCGAAATTTTTCTTTCGACGGCGGGCATGCCCCAATCCTTGGCGATCTTCAACACCGTCCGACGAGTGATCCCGTCAAGGATCGAGCCGTCAAGCTCCGGCGTCACGATCTCGCCGTTGATCTTGAATAAAATATTCATCGAGCCGACTTCTTCAATGTATTTGCGCTCGACGCCGTCAAGCCACAGCACTTGATCATAGCCCTTGTCGTGCGCGATCAAGCCCGCATGGAGCGACGCCGCATAATTCGCCGGAGTCTTCGCCGCGCCCAGACCGCCACGCACCGCGCGGACGTATTTATCTTCGACCATGATTTTGACGGGAGCGAAGCCGTGAGCATAATACGCGGCGACGGGCGACAAGATGATCATAAATTTATAAGACTTACTCACGCGGACGCCGAGATAAGGATCGTCGGCGAAGATGAACGGTCGAATGTAAAGGCTCTGACCTTCGCCCTGCGGAATCCAATCGCGCTCGAGCGAGATCAATTGCTTCAGACCGTCGAGCACGAGATCGAACGGAATCTCGGGAATGTCGAGGATTTTCGCCGAGACATTGATGCGGGCAACGTGATCGCGCGCGCGGAAAATCGAAATCCAATCGCCCCGACGATACGCTTTCAAGCCGTCGAAGATCGCCTGACCGTAGTGCAACGTCGTATTCGCCGGACTCACGACGATATCTTGATAAGGAACGATGCGCGCATCATGCCAGCCGCGCCCGTCCTCGTAATCCATCACAAACATGTGATCGGTAAAATGCGTCCCGAATCCGATTTTCGACACGTCGGGCTTCGCCTTCAACGCCGCCGCCTTCTCCACTCTGATCTCCATCAAAAACATCTCCGATCGATATTCATTTTATAATCACAACGAATTTTATTTTATTATCGGCATCGATCACTGTCAAGGGAAAAAAGCAATTCGTAATGCGTAATTCGTAATTCATAATTGAGGTTCGGGAGCGACGGTTTAGGGCGCCGCTCAACGCTCCCGCCCACGGAGGTCGGCGCCCAACGGAGCCCGAGGTTCCCACCCCGCGTTGGCGGCGCCAATTCATTACGCATTATGCATTTCGCATTGAATAATACGCGCCGCACATCATCACGGTCGTCACCAGCCAACTGACGGGATATGCCGTCATCAGCGTTTGATACGTCGGCGAGTCGATGAAAATCGTAAACAGCCACGTGATCCGCACGCCGCACACTCCGATCAAAATGATCACCGCAGGCGCCAGCGATATCCCGTAGCCGCGCAACGAGCCCGATAATCCCTCGAGCAGGACGTTGACGATCTCCGGCGCGACGATGTACCATAATCATTTTTTATCGATGTGCCGCACGTAAAACCGATAAGCGCCGCACATCAGCGCCGTCGTCACGAACCAACTCACGGGATATGCCGTCATCAGCGTTTGATACGTCGGCGAGTCGATGAAAATCGTAAACAGCCACGTGATCCGCACGCCGCACACTCCGATCAAAATGATCACCGCAGGCGCCAGCGATATCCCGTAGCCGCGCAACGAGCCCGATAATCCCTCGAGCAGGACGTTGACGATCTCCGGCGCGACGATGTACCA
>CALGGP010000336.1 GCA_937915885.1 uncultured Selenomonadales bacterium
GCCCGCCCGCCCTGAAAAAATTTTTTTCAAAAGCGGGCGCCGCCGCCAAGGGGCTGCCGCCTTCGACCGAGCGAGTTTGGGCGACGATTGAAGGGCGCCGCCTGCGCTCCCGCCCCCCGATGTCGGCGCCCAACATATGGAGCAATTCCCACCCTGCGCAGGCGGCGCCAATATTGCCTTCGATCGCTCGAGGCGGAGCACCGTCAACAAATGGGCTGTCGCCTTCAACCGTTCGTGGCGGGCGCCGACAAATGGGCTGTCGCTTTCGACCGTTCGAGTTGGGCGCCGACAAATGGGCTGCCGCTTTCAACCGAGCGAATCGGGCGCCGCCAACGCGGGGTGGGAACCTCTGTCAATATTTGGGCGCCGACATTCGAGGGCGGGAGCGTTGAGCGGCGCCCACAAAAACCGTCGCTCCGAAAAAATTTTGGGGCGGAACTAAAAGGATTGGTCGCGGAAAGGATTCCGACAACACCGCCGTCGGGCTCGACGGGACGTAGGGAGTTGTAATTCATTGGAAAAACTTTTTGATATGGCGCTCCTCATAATGCAGGGCGCCGCCGTTACTCTCGAAATTTTTCTGATCACATTGGTCTTGTCATTGCCCCTCGGCGGGCTCGCCGCACTCGGGCGCCTCTCTTCGATCAAACCGCTCCGCTATCTGATGGAGTTCTACGTTTGGATCATGCGCGGCACTCCTCTCATGCTCCAACTGCTTTTCGTCTACTTCGCGCTCCCGATGGTCGGATTGATGCTCCCCGATATCGCGGCGGCTCTGCTCGCCTTCACTCTCAATTATACCGCCTACTTCGCGGAAATTTTTCGCGCCGGCATTCAGGCGATCCCGCGCGGACAATTCGAGGCGTCTCGAGTGCTCGGACTTCCTCATTGGCACACCATGAAACGCATCGTTTTTCCGCAGGTACTTCGCATCGTCCTGCCGCCGATCTCCAACGAAACGATCAATCTCGTCAAGGATACGTCGCTGATTTATATTTTGGCGATGAATGATCTGTTGAGAGTGGCGCGCACGATCGTCCAGCGCGAGTTCGATATGACGCCGTTCGTAATCGCCGGCGCGTTTTATCTGGTGATGACGGCGGTGCTGACGTGGGCGTTCAAACGATTGGAGGCGTATTATGGCAAGTACGATGCTTGAGCTGACCAACATTCATAAGGCGTTCGGCGACAATCAGGTTTTGCGCGGGATCGATCTGGTGGTCGACAAGGGCGAAGTGCTTGCCGTGCTCGGACCTTCGGGCTCGGGCAAATCGACGATGCTCCGCTGCATCAATCATCTCGAATCGATTGACAAGGGCACGATTGACATCAAAGGTCGGCGGCTGGTCGAGGACGGAGTGTATGTCGACGAGAAAACCGAGCGCGAAATTTTGTCGGCGACGGGCATGGTCTTTCAACAGTTTAATTTGTTCCCGCACATGACGGTGCTCGAAAATCTGATCGAGGCGCCGACTTACGTCAAGGGATTGTCGCGAGACGAGGCGGTCTCGATCGCAGTCGAGCTGTTGAAAAAAGTCGGGCTTGCCGATCGACAGGACAGTTATCCCGCGCGATTGAGCGGCGGACAGCAACAGCGCGTGGCGATCGCTCGGGCGTTGGCGATGCAGCCGGACATCATGTTATTCGACGAGCCGACGTCGGCGCTCGATCCGGAATTGACGGGCGAAGTGTTGAAGACGATGCGCGAGCTTGCCGAGGAGCATATGACGATGGTCGTCGTCACACACGAGATGGCGTTTGCGCGCGAGGCGTCGAGCCGAGTGATTTTCATGGCGGGCGGCGTGATCGTCGAAGAAAACGAGCCTCAAGAGTTCTTCAACAATCCGAAGGAAGAAAGGACGCGCGCGTTCCTGCGCAACATGCTGTGAAAAGATAATTAGGAATTAGGAATGCGGAATGAGGAATTAAAAAACCCGTTCCCTCAATTCCTAATTCCTAATTTCTAATTCCTAATTGCATTTTAAAGGGGGTTATTGATAGTGAGGAGAGTGCTGTCAGCCCTCTTTATTTTTTTAATGGCGTGGGCGGCGATCTCAACGGTCGAGGCGGCGAAAACCGATTCGGATAAAAAACAATCGTTCGGGGAACGGACGGCGGGCATGGTGCAAGTCAAAGACGTGCGACACTCAATCGGGCGCGGCACCGTGCGCTTCGTCATCGACATAACCGATCACGTTGAATATAAAGTGATGCGGCTCGAAAATCCGTCGCGCTTGGTGGTCGACCTGCAAAACGCGTGGCTCGGCTCCGAAGTCAAAAAATCGATCGAGCTCAACTCGGCGGTCGCATCATCGATCCGCGCGGGGCAATTCGATAATTCAACCGTCCGTCTCGTGATCAACACGTCGGAGGCGCATAAAATTTTCGAGTTGGACGGCGGACCCGCAGGTCGACGCCTAGTGATCGATTTGGGAACGCCCGAGCCCGAACCCGTCAAGCCGTCAAAGCCGTCGACAACAAAACCGTCATCAAATGATCCGCCGTGGTTCGATAAGCCGACGGTCGAAGAACCGCCTGATGAGCCGACGGACGAGCCGATTGATGAGCCGTCGGAGCCTGTGGACATAACGAAGGTGCCCGACGGCGTGCCGACGCTCGAGCCGGTTGAAGTGGACGAGCCGTTTAAATTGCCGCCGTCGATCGAAGAAAAAGTGCAAGAGACGGAAAAAGAGCGTCGCGAGCGCGAGAAGCAGGAGAAGAAGGAGCGCAAGGAACGCGAGCGGCTTGAAAGGGAGCGCGAAAAAGAGCAGGAGCGTCTCGAAAAGGAGCGCGAGAAGGAGCTCGAGCGCGAGCGCAAGGCGCAGGAGAAGGCGAAGAAAAATAAGGATAAGGACAAAGACAAGGAAAAAGAATCCGAGCCCGAAAATCCCGACGGACCTTATCCCGAGGAAGAATTGAATCGTCGGTTGCGTGGAATAACGAGCCTCAAGGGGCGGACGATCGCGATCGATCCCGGGCACGGAGGCAATGACGCGGGCGCGATAGGACCGAGCGGCGTGATGGAAAAAACGGTGACGTTGAGAGTGGCGTTGGCGCTCGAGAAAATGTTGAAAGAGGAAGGCGCGGAAGTAATCATGACGCGTCGCGAGGACGTAGAAGTGTCGCCGAAGGGCAAGGCGGCGACGGCGGTCGAGGAATTGAAGGCGCGCTGCGAAGTCGCAAACGAGGCGGACGTGGACATCTTTATATCGATACACGCCGACAGCTTTACGAATCCGAACGCGCGCGGGACGACGGGATATTATTATTCGCTGGGCTCGACGAACTCACGGCGGCTGGCGGATTTGATCAGGAAGGCGTTGATCGAGCAGATCAAGACGCCGAGTCGCGGAACTCAACCGTGCAACTTCTATGTGGTGCGCAATACGGACATGCCTGCGACGCTGATCGAGTTGGCGTTCATCTCGAATCCCGACGAAGAAAAATTATTGAACTCGAAAGAGGGGATTCAGAAGGCGGCGCAAGGAATTTTGGACGGCATTGAAGATTATTTCGGCTGATGCTCCGCGCGGAGCATCAGCCGAAATAATCTTCA
>CALGGP010000337.1 GCA_937915885.1 uncultured Selenomonadales bacterium
CGGGTGGGATGAAAAAAATTTTTTCCGAACCCCCGTTGCCCCCAATTACGTATTTCGCATTACAAATTACGCATTGCTTTTCGCGCGGGACAATTATTTTTGAAGGGAGTAAAAACATGTCGTTTGCGTCCGATGTAAAAGCCGAACTGATTCAGTTTGACGCGCCCGACGACTGCTGCCTCCGCTCCGAACTCCACGCCCTGCTCAAAATCGGAGGCATCATCACCGACAACCGCCTCGAGTATTCAAATCACTCCGCCGCCGTCGTGCGCCGCGCTCTCTACCTCCTCCGACGCCTTTACCCCAACGCCCGATCCGAGATCGCCGTCAGCCGCACCGGTCGCAGTAAACGCTACCACATTCGATTATATTGCAACGACGTCGCCGAGCCGATCCTCCGACATTTTTTCGGCAACGAATTCCCGTCGTCCGATTGCTGTCAAGCGGCGTATTTGCGCGGAGCCTTCCTCGCGACGGGGACGATCAGCCGCCCCGAAAAACGAACTTATCATTGCGAAGTGTCGACGCCGCGCGAAGAGGCGGCTCAATTTTTTTCGCGCTTCATGCATCGGCTCGACTTCCCCGCCAAAATTTTTATCCGCAATGAGCGCTTCGTCGTCTACATCAAAGATTTTGAGTCAATCGCGGATTTTCTGTCGTTCATGGGCGCGAAACAGGCACTCGAGCGTTGCGAGATCGCGCGCAATATAAAAGATGTCCGTCGGCTGGCGAATCAGCTCGTCAATTGCGAGACACACAATCTGCAGAACGCGGTCGATGCGGCGCAACGACAATTGGCGGATATAAAATTAATCCTCGAGCACGGGATCGAATTGACGGAGGAGCTGGAGGAAACGGCTCAAGCGCGATTGCGCCACCCCGAAATGTCGATGCCCGAGCTGGCGCCGTTGCTGTTCGTGACGCGCTCGGGGCTGAAGAATCGCATGCGCCAACTTCGACGGATCGCGCTCGAGCTCAAAAGCAATTCCTAATTAACTATTGACGGCAGTGTATTTTGTTGGCAAAATATCTGCATCAAAAATTTTGAGAGGTGTTGCGAAGTGGCGAGGACAATTTCGATCGCCAATCAGAAGGGAGGCGTCGGCAAGACCACGACCGCCGTCAATCTCAGCGCGTCGCTTGCCGCCAAGGGTCGCACGGTTCTCTTGATCGATTGCGATCCGCAAGGCAACGCGGCGAGCGCGCTCGGCATCGACAAGCAGTCCGACGCCAAGACGATTTACGACGTGATGATCAACGGGCTCGACGCTCGAGCCGCAATCCAAAAATCGGAGTTCGGCGTCGAGATCATACCGTCGAATATAAATTTGGCGGGCGCGGAGGTCGAGCTGGCGACGCTCGACGGGCGCGAATTTAAAATGCGCGAGGCGCTCGAAACCCTTCACGACGATTACGATTTTATATTGATCGATTGCCCGCCGTCGCTGGGGCTGTTGACGCTCAACGCGCTCAACACTTCGGACGCGGTATTGATCCCGATCCAATGCGAATTTTACGCGCTCGAGGGCGTCACTCAATTATTGCACGTGATCGAGCTGGTCAAGAGCAATTACAATCCGCTGTTGGCAATCGACGGCGTGTTGCTGACGATGTACGACGCGCGGACGCGGCTCGGTCAACAGGTGATCGCCGAAGTCAAAAAGAATTTCGGATATTTGGTCTACGAAACGTTCATCCCGCGGAGCGTTCGATTGTCGGAGGCGCCGTCGTTCGGCATGCCGATCATCGCCTACGACAAAAGATCGCGCGGCGCGCAAGTGTATATGAGCCTTGCCGACGAAATAATAAATTCGACGCGCGGGGCGTGAGGTGAGGAGTATGGCACAAAAACGCGGAGGGCTCGGCAAGGGACTCGGGGCGCTGTTGACGCAGTTCAGTCGTAATGCCGAGCAATCGCAGAATGATATAATCGAGATCGCCGTCGCAAAAATTGTTCCCAACCGTTGGCAGCCGCGCCGCACGTTCGATGAGACCGCGCTCGAGGAGCTTGCCGAGTCGATAAAATTATACGGCGTGTTGCAACCGCTGATAGTACGGGCGCGCGACGACGACACTTATGAATTAATATCGGGCGAGCGGCGCTTGCGGGCAACGAAATTGGCGGGCATCGAAACGATTCCGGCGATCATAAAAAATTTTACCGACGCGCAAATACGAGAGGTCGCGATCATCGAAAACGTTCAGCGCGAAAATCTCAATCCGATCGAAGAGGCGCGGGCGTATGATCGATTGATCGTCGAGTTCGGCTACTCGAAAGAATTTATCGCGTCGAAAATCGGCTGCAGTCAGGCGCGGCTGTCGATGCTCCTGCGACTGTTGAAATTGGCGCCTCGGGTGCAGGAATTGATTGCGGCGGGCGAATTGACGATCGCTCAAGCGTTGCCGCTCCTTTCGATCGAAAACGCCGAAATTCAAACGCAGACGGCGGAGCTGGTCGTGTCGGAAAAATTATCGGCGCGCAAAGTCAACGCGTTCATCAACGAATTGAAGTCGTCGGGCGTGCTGGCGTCGCTCACAAACAGCATCGAAAATGATCTGCCGATTGAAACGCTCGACGATCCGATCGAAAATCCGATCGAAGAGCCCGCCGATGATTCGACCGAAGAGCCGCTCGACGACGTACCGATCGATGCGAGCGCGGCGGACATCAGAGACGAGACGACATTTTTCGTTCGACAGGCGCAATCGGAGTTGGCGCGTCGATTGAAGCGGCGCGTGAACATCAAACTGGGTGTGCGTCGAAGTCGGATCGAGATTGAGTTTACCGACATCGACGACCTGTTGAGTCTGATGAAAAATTTCGAGCAACCCTCAAGGAGACCTGCCAAGAGAGGAGACAAAAGTTAAATGGGGTCCGCCAACTTCCTTGCGAGCAATCCGATGTACG
>CALGGP010000338.1 GCA_937915885.1 uncultured Selenomonadales bacterium
GCCGCCGACTTGGGACGTGCGCCGCCGACTTGGGACGGGGCGCCGCCAACGCGGGGTGGGAACCACGAGCTAAGTTGGGCGCCGCGCTCCGAGGGTGGGAGCGTTGAGCGGCGCCCCACCCGTCGCCCCCGAACCCCCAATTCCTAATTCCGCATTCCTAATTCCTAATTGCATTTCAATGGAGGTAAAGAGATGAGTGAACAATTGACGGTGCAAGGCGCGTCGATGACGGCGACCTCCGAGGGCGGATACTACGAACTGCTTGCGGCGGACATCACGCTAAACGCGCTGGGGAACGACACGATAGAGAACTACGGGCAGAGGAACTACATCACGATAGCGGCAGGCGACAACTCGTTGTTGAATGCGGCGCGCGGCTCGACGATCAGCGCCGAGGGCAGCGGCAACGACTATCTGATCTTCAACGGCAGCAGCAACGGGTTTGATTTGGGCGACGGGTCGAACACGATAGTCGGAGTGGTGTTGCGCGGAACGGAGTATGAGCAATACGCGGACTTCAACGACGACAACACGTTGACGACGGGCGACGGTCGCGACATAATCACGGTGACGGGCGACGAGAATCTGATCTACGCGGGCGACGGCAATGATACGGTAATTGTCGAAGGCGACGAGAATTTGATTTTGACGGGCTATCCTGTGTGGGCGGACGATGAGGACGACGAGCCTGACACGCTTGCGGACGACGACGTGATGACGATCCGTGGCGACGACAACATCATAAGTGCGGGGCACGGGTCGAACCGCGCGGAGCTTAGCGGGAACGAAAATTATTATGACGGAGCGGGCTCTGACACGGTACGGGCGGAGCTGACGAACTCGACGTTGACGGGCGCGATCGATTTGGTGATCGATGGCGACGAAAACTCGATCGAGATGATAGGCGGACGGCTGATGTCGAGCGGCGACGATGGACTGATAGTGTTGACGGACGGAGCGCAGGCGACGGTAAGCGGCACGCGGCTGGAGATGACGGTCGAGGGCAGTCGGCTGATGTTGGACAGCGGGGAGGCGTCGATCCTGGCGACGGCGGCGACGATCGAAGCGTCGACGGTGACATCGGCGAGCATCACGTCTGACGGGGAATTGACGCTGAACGGGCGACAGATGAAGGGCTCGACGGTGCTTGAGATCGAAAACGGCTTGGGGGCTCGAGCGACGGCGGAGGACACGCCGTTAGAGGGCTTTACGAACGTAGCGGTGACGTTTGACGGCGTAGCGACGATAGACGGGGTGATTTACACGCCGTTGACGGTGCCGTCGTATGCGAACACGGACGATGGCAATGCGATCGTGGTGAAGGATCGGGAGATAACGAATCTTGGCTGGAGCGAAGGGCTGCAGGTATCGACGGCGGATCGATACACGGTCAACAGCTACGCGTTCGACGTGACGCCCGACGATATTCTTGTCGGCACCAACGACTGGGCGGGGGTGCTGACGTTCAACACGTTGGACAATGTGATGTATGAAGGAACGGCGTTCAACGACAACCTGATCAACGAAGGCGCGGGCGTGACGGTGAACAGCGGCTTGGGCGTGGACTACATCTCGTTGGGAAGTGCGGCGCGAGAATTTGTCGTATTCGACGGCGAAGGATCGGTCGAGGTCGACGGGTTTACGACGGGCTTTGACGAGACGGCGGACGTGCTGATAAATGAGGCGACGGGCTACGATTGGCGCATCGATTTTGGGATAACGGGCGTCGACATTTGGTCGGGCGATTCTGTAATGCGTCTGGTCAACTCGGGCTATGAGAGTGTCGACTTCCTGTTTAAAGACGGCGACGATCTGTTGCGGGTGACGGCGTTGAACGAAGGGGCGACGACGTCAGCGACGGACGCGAACTATTATTTTCTGAATGAGAGTTCGACGTTATACGCGGGGGACGGCACGTTCATAGTCAACGGACTCACGATGCCCGAGGACTATCTGACGGGTTCGACGGTGATAGGCAGTTCGGTGTCGAGCGACTACGAATTTACGTCGTTATTGATAAACAGCCCGCTGATGGGGGAGCAGACGGTAGCGGGAATAATAGGCAACGCGGAGATAGAGAGCATAGCGGCTGCGGGCGAATTCTTTGTATTCGACGGGGCGGCGACGGTCGACGCCTACACGGGCGAAGGAATATTGAACGGGCTGCCGATTGCGACGGACGGTCGGGTTACGGTGGAAGTAGCCGACAACGCGGTGAAGTCGATAACGGGAGCGGTTGCGGGCGACGGCATCACGATAGGGGCGAGCGAATACACGGTGAGTGCGGACGGATTGTCGATAATCGACGACGACGGTGCGGTGCTGTGGACGGGCTCTGACGTGAGTGCGGTCAATCTGATGGACGTGTACGAGGCGGACGAAAAGAAGGCGGCATTGCGCGAGCTGCTGATGACGCCGTTTGATGCGAACGTGATATTGGACGATGAGGGCTTGCGTGTCGACGTAGCGGGCTTGCGCGAATCGATCGGGCTGCTGATAACGGAGTTCGGAGATCAACTGTCGACGTTGGAGAATGCGACGGCGGACGGGATAATCGACGTGGTCGAAGGCGCATTGACGGCGCAATACGGGCTGTCATTGACGGACGTGCTGAGTGCGACGGTGATCGAAGAATTAGAATCGCGCCTGACGACGGAGCTGACATCGGGTCGAACGGCGACGGAGGCATTGACGTCGGCGGTCGAAGCGGGAGGCTTGGCGGCGTTTTCGACGGAGTTATTTACTGGCGCGCTGGAAAATAAATTGGGCGTGCAACTGAGTGCGGCGGACGCGGAAGCGTACCTGCGCGGCGAAGAATCGGCATTGGATCGCGTGATTACTGATGTGCTGTTGCCGAGCGGATTTGGCGACGGCGCATTGAATGTGGTCTCCGAAATGTATGAAACGCTGAAGTACGGGCTTACATCGCGATTGGCGGACGACGGGTCGGCGCGAGTGGCGTTTGAGGACACGAACTCGACGGTGCTGGCGGATTTGTACATAGGAGGCGCGAATGTAGACGCGTCGGGCTCGGAGGCGGGCGCGCGGATATACAACGGCGCGGCGGACAACGTGTCGATAACGGGCACGGCGCAACGCGACGTGATATTAGCGGGCGCGGGCGCGACGATCGATGCGGGCGCGGGGATTGAAGACTATGTAGTATTGGCGTCGGGCTCGATCACGGTGAATGTTGAAGATACAATAATGTCGACGGCGGTCGATGCGGCGACGGCGATAGAGGCGTACATAGCGGGCGCGACGTTCGAGGACGGGCACACGCGCGAATACATAAGTCTGTCGGACGAGAGCAGTGTGAAGGTATTCGGCTTTGAGGTTGGCTTTGACACCACCGACGATGTTCTCATTGTCGACGGCGATATAAATTCATTGCAATTTGCGTTCAACGAATACAACGATGTGGACGTGCACCATGGGTCGGGCGTCGTTCGCTTGGTCGGTAAGGATACATTAGGCAGCGGCGATGTGGTGACGACCTCCGACCGTCCGAGTTCCGACGCGAGCGTTGACGTGATGCTCCGCGCGGATAATGATCTGATCAAAGCGACGGCGATCAATGGTGGGCGTTCGGTTGCGGCGACGGGCGCGGATCACTATTACGTAGGCGCCGATGGGACGTTGACGGGCTTCAACGGTTCGGCGGTGATCAACGATGTGCGGCTCGATGCAAGCGGGGCGTTGAATGTGTTGGGCTCGACGGTGGAAGGCGATGCGGGCGCGGAGTTGGCGGTTGCATACGTGGGCGGCTTGACGGCGAACGACACGATCTCGATAGCGCAGACGGACGGCGCGGACGCGATCAATTACTCGGTGAATGGCGACGGCACGACGATAGTTCGGACGGACAAGAATGCGGTGGTATGGTCGGGCGTGTCGACGGAGCTGGCGGCGGTAAACATCTTTGCGATAGACGATGAGCAGTATGTATTTGACGGGATCGAGGAGAGCATCTCGGCGGCGCTCGGGCGCGATATCAATCTGATAGTGAGCGTGGTGGACGGGGATTCGATAGTTGGCTCGACGGGCGATGATATGATCTTTGCGGGTGCGAATGATACGGTCGACGGCAACGGCGGCTCCGATGAGATATATTTGACGCCGACGACGATAGCTCCCGCGCTCGACGAGTACGTTGACGGTGAAGGCGCTCGACAATACGTAGTGCTCAACGGAAATGCGACGGTGCGGGGCTTTGAGGCAGGGACGTTGGCGACGAGCGACGTGATCATTGCCGATGAGCCGTACACACTCCGCGCGGAATCCGACGGATTGATTGTTGAAAACGGCAACGGGCGAGTGTTATTAGCGGGCGTCGACGCGGACGCGGCGCTGATGATAGGCGACAAAACAGCATCGATAGGCAGCGACGACACCACATCAGAAACACCGTCGGACGACACCACGTCGACAGCACCGATCGATGACACTACGTCGACAGCACCAATCGTTGACAGCAGTACTTTCATTGATAACAGCGCTGATGATATAAATGTGACGCTGACGAGCGCGAAGGAGGGCGTGATCGGCGAGGACGCGACGGGCGCGAAGGTATTGACGGCGGGGGCGCGTGCAACGACGTTGGAGAATTATGCGGCGTCGGCGGATGTGACGTTCTTCGGTTCCGCCAAAAATGATTCGATAGTGGCATCGGGCGGCGAAACAACGATTGACGTTTCGAGCGGCGGACGCGACACGATAGATGTACGTTCGGGCTCGGTGAATGTGGTCGGCTACGATGCGACGACGAAGTCTGGGTTTGCGGTTGACGGAGTGATCACATTCAACGGCAACGGATTTACGAGCGACGATGTCAGCGTCAAGCTCGAGGGCGATCACAGTCGTGGAGTGTTTGCGGCGTTCTTCGATGAGGAGGGCGCGCGACAACTTTACGGCTGGAATGATGCGGAGAGAGTGATTGACGGCAGTGCTTATGAGCAGTCGCAAATATTGAAATCGGAGGGCTGGTCGACGGTGATCGGCGGCGCGAAAGATGACACGATTGAAGCGACGGGCGGCGACGTGATACAGCTTAGTCGTGGGCACGATCTGATAGTGATAGACGATCGAATGAAGGGCGAAGTGACGATTGATCTTGGTACGCACCTTACGCACACGACGGTTGAAGGATTTAGCGCGGGCGACGTGGTGAAGGTTGAAGACGTGCACGCGTTGAAGGTGAAAGAGACGGACGACGGATTGATGCTGCGCGCGGGCAATGCGCACTTGACGTTGGACGGAGTGACAGACACGTTGCGAGTGACGGACGGCGAATCGGAGTTTGTGTTGCATACGGATTATCGGGAATTGGTACCGAGTGCGTCGTACATGCTCGAGGACGAAAGCGGCGTGATCCGAACGCCGAACGGCAGTCTCGAGATTGACGATGACATCTTTACATTCAACGGCGGCGACAATGTTGCGATTGACGGTTTTGACGAACGTTGGCAGTTGCGTGCGGGCGAAGGTGTAGAAGTCGAGAGAATGACGCAACTCGTCAACGGCACCGTCCAATTTACCACCAACAATGGTTCGCTCAAAATCCGTAAGTAATTTATCCCGCCCACCC
>CALGGP010000339.1 GCA_937915885.1 uncultured Selenomonadales bacterium
GAGAAGTTGGGAGTTGAAATATTCGCCGGTAATGAGCGGACGGTCGCCGTATTGTTCGCGGTTGAGGTACGAGCGCAGCGCAAACACGTTGTCAGGATTGTTTTCGTCCATCGGGGGATTGGCGGCGGAGCGTATCACAATCATTGCAAACGACGAATATCCTATCAAGATGACAGCCACGCCGAGCAAGATTGTATTGAGCACCACCTTGCGTTTTTTGTAGGAGTAATACAATCCATACACCAGCGCACCGAGCAGCAAAATTACGTAAATGATTGTGCCAGTGTTGTATGGTGCGCCCATTACGTTGGTGAATAAGAGTTCAAATTGCGATGCGATATACACCACGCCGGGGATGATGCCGTACAGTATGCCTGCCAGAATCACCACAGCCACCGCGAGTGCCGTCAGGACGCCCTTGGTGTCGGGTTTGTATTTCTTGAAATAATACACGAACACAATAGCCGGTATTGCGAGCAGATTGAGCAGATGCACGCCGATGCTAAGCCCCATCAGGTAACAGACGAGAATGAGCCAGCGGTTGGAATATTTTTCGTCGGCGACGGCCTCCCATTTCAGTATGCACCAGAATACAACGGCTGTAAATAGCGACGACATGGCATAGACCTCGCCCTCCACCGCCGAAAACCAGAATGTATCGGTATATGCAAAAGCCAACGAGCCCACGAGTCCGCTGCCTATTATCGAGATTGCTTGGAATAGGGTGGGGGAGGGGCTGTCTTTCTTATTGTCGCCAATGACAATGCGCCGCGCAATATGCACGATGCTCCAATACAGGAACAGCACTGTAAAACCGCTTGCGAGTGCCGACATTGCATTAATCATGGCGGCCACAAGCGTTACGTCGCCGCCTGCCAACAGCGAAAACACCCTGCCCATAATCATAAAGAGCGGTGCTCCCGGCGGGTGTCCCACCTCCTGTCGGAACGCGGTGCAGATAAATTCGCCGCAGTCCCAATAGCTCGCAGTAGGCTCTATTGTAAGCAAATACGACACGGTGGCTATCGCAAACGCCGCCACATCATCGGGGCACAACTCGATCATCTTCGTGAAGTCCGCAATCGTCTTGTCATACTCCTCGAGATCGCCATACGCCAACCCGCGAAAATAATACGCCGACGCATCGCTCGGATTAATTTCGATCGTCCGAGTGAAATCCGCCGCCGCCAACTTCCAAATCTGCAGCCCGCGATAGCACAGCGCCCGATTGTAATACGCCTCCGCACAATCCGGCTCCAATTCGATGCTCGCCGTAAAATCCTCAATGCCCGCCGAATAATTCTTCATCCCGTAATGCGCCCGCCCGCGTTGAAAATACATATCGGCGTCGGCGCCGTACAACTCCAACGCGCGCGTGAAGTCCTTCAGCGCCGCACGATAATCTTTCGTATCCAATCGAACCGTCCCGCGCCCATAATACGCCAGCCATTTATCCGCCGGCTTCGATTTTATATATCGCGTGTAAGATTTTATCGCCGCCTCGTAATTGCCGACGCCCTTATACGCACTCGCCAAATAAAAATGCGTCGGCTTATACGACGGCTCGAGCGCCGCCGCCTTTTCGAGATCGGGCACCGCCGCCTCGTACTCGTCTAGCATGTTATACGTCCGACCGCGATATGAATAATACAACGCCGGAGCATCTTGCGTATTTTCGAGCGCCGCATCAAATTCCTCGAGCGCCACTTCATACTCCTCGCCCTCGAAAAGCAACACGCCCAAACAAAAATGCGGCGCCGGTTGCGTCGGATCGAGCTCAATCGAGCGGGAAAAATAATCGATCGCCCGTTCAATGTCGTCCAACTCGGAGTTCACACGCCCGAGCAGGAAATACACCCGCGCATTGTCGGGCTCATATTCGAGCGCTTTAGTCAGATCGATCAACGCCCGCTCATATTCTTCCATCTCGACATAGGCGGCGCCGCGCTCCGCAAACGCGTCGTTGAATTGCTCGAGCGCGTTGTCGATGACGACCGTCAAATCGGACGCCGAGCCCCGATAATCGCGCAAGTCGAAACGCAACAGCCCCCGACAATAATACGCCGCATATTCCTCCGGCTCGAGCGCGATCGCCTTCGTATAATCCGCCAGCGCCTCGCGAAATTGCTCCATCTCGACGTAGGTTTGCGCGCGACTGAAATACGCCTCCGCGCTCTCGGGCTTATACTCCAGATATTTGGTATAATCCTCCGCCGCCCGACGCCAATTGCCGAGATTTTTATACGCCTCCGCGCGATTGAAATAGCCGTTGATCTCATTGGGAGCGAGTTTGATCGACACAGAAAAATCTTCGACGGCGCGCCGGTGATTGCCCATATCGCCGTGACAGCAGCCGCGATAAAAATAATATTCGGCGTCGTTGACGTGCATCTGAATGAGCTTTGAAAAATCGTTGGCGGCGCGTTTGAAGTCGCCGAGCTCGATGTAAGCGAAAGCGCGGGCGCTGTAAGCGAACGGCAGGTTCGGATCGGCTTTAATGAGTTTGGTGCAACGCGCGATAATTTGATGAGGGTCTTCTTTCTGCACAAAAATCACTCCCTTCGGCGAAAGTCTAACAAAATTCGTCGGGAGTGTCAATCAGGCGGTGAGGTTGGCGCGACCGTTTTCGACGATCAAAATCTCGTCGGCGAGGAATTTGGCGACGGCGGGGTTATGAGTGACGATCACGATGGACAATCCGAAGTTACGACGGAGGTTGAGCAGTTCCCTGACGACTTCGGCTTGAGTGACGGTGTCGAGCGCGGAGGTGGGCTCGTCGGCGAGTAATAATTTGGGCTCGAGAATGATGGCGGCGAGGATACCGGCGCGTTGAGCCATGCCGCCGCTCAAGCGGAAGGGGTATTCGTCGAGGACATCCGCGCGGAGATTGATCGACCGCATTATTTCTCGAGCGCGCGCCCGAAAAAATTCTTTCGACCAATCGGTATGTGCTCGAACGGCTTCAAAGATTTGATCGCCGACGGTGCGAATGGGGCAAAACGAGGCGGAGGCGTTTTGAAAGATGGTAGCGATGGACGAGCCTGCGATTTTACGACGTTGGTGATTGTCGAGGGAGGTGATGTCGCGACCGTCGAAGGTGATCGAGCCGTCGATGATGCGTCCGTTGCGTCCGAGCAGACCGTTGATCGCCTTAAGGACGGTGGATTTGCCCGAGCCCGATTCGCCGACGACGGCTAAAATTTTTCCGCGCGGAAGGTCGAAGGAAATATTTTCGACGACGATCCGATCGCCGTAGCCGACGGTGAGATTTTTGACGGATAAAAGCATTTTCGAGCCTCCTTTTTTGGGGCGACGGATTGATGGAGATCGGAAGAGCACAC
>CALGGP010000340.1 GCA_937915885.1 uncultured Selenomonadales bacterium
TAGTGATGGCGACGCACGACAAGACGATCGTCGACGCAATGAAGTTGAGAGTGATCGCGATTGAGGACGGGCGCATCGTTCGCGACGAAGCCCGCGGCACTTACTGATCGCTGAAAAGCAATTGAAATTTAATCCGCGCCGTGATAAAATGAAAAAATCATTGAATCGAACGGAGTGAACGATTTGAAACCGACGCGGAGGAAAGTGCAGAGCAATATTCGTTGGCTCGTAATCGTTCTGATATTCGGTACGGTCATCGTGACGTTGCGCTACGGCTGGCTGCAATTGGTGCAGGGCGCGGAGCTGTCGGAGCGCATGAAATATCAGGTGGGGCAAGATTATTCGGTGCAATCTCCGCGCGGAGCGATAATCGATCGGAATGGGCGGGAGCTGGCGGTGAGCACGATGACGAAGTCGCTGTTCGTCGACCCGTATCACGTCACCGATCCGTATCAATTGGCGCAGGATTTAGCGCCGTTGGTCGGCAAGACCGAGCAGGAAATTTTAGATGATATAGCGGTGGGCGGAGGCTTTTCGTGGGTGAAGCGGCGGATGGAGCAATCGGAATATGAGGCGATTCGGGCGCTCATTCGAGAGAAAGAATATGAGACGTGCCTCGGGTTTCGCGATGAGGCGAAGAGATATTATCCGAATGACGTGCTGGCGGCGAATGTGATCGGATTTGTCGGGACGGACGACAAGGGTCTTGACGGGATCGAGCAGGCGTTTGACAAATATATCAAGGGCGAGGTGACGGAGTCGTTCCTTTACACGGATCGGCAGGAGCGACCGATCCTCGACTCGATATTTGAGAAGCACAGCTATCAGGGCGATCGATGCAAGACGATCCAATTGACGATAGACAGCGCGATACAATTCATCGTCGAACAGGAATTGGATCGGGCGATGGCGGAGAATAATCCGTTGGCGATCGAGTGCATAGTGATGAATCCGAAGACGGGCGAAGTGCTTGCGATGGCGGGGCGACCGTCATACAATCCGAATCGATTTTGGGATTACGATCAAGAGGTGTGGAAGAATCGGGCGGTGTCGTTCATCTACGAGCCGGGCTCGACATTCAAATCGATCATAGCGGGGGCGGCGTTGCAAGAGGGGCTCGTGACACCGAATCAAGTGTTCGTCGACCCGGGCTATGTAATGGTGAGCGGCAAGCGAATACAGAATTGGAACGGTGCGAGCTTCGGGACGGTGACATTCACGGACGTCGTCAAAAATTCGTTGAATACGGGCTTTGCATTGGTCGGGCTCCGATTGGGCGCGGAAAAAATGACGGAGTATGCAAAGCTGTTCGGATTTGGGGAGCCGACGGGGATCGAGTTGCCGGGCGAAGAGGCGGGCATCTTATTTGATCCTTACGAGATGGTAGAATCGGACATAGCGACGATGGCGATCGGGCAATCGATAGCGGTGACGCCGATCCAATTGGTGACGGCGATGTGCGCGATAGCCAACGACGGGATATTATTGAAGCCGCACATCATCAAAATGATCAAGAATGCGAACGGGACGATGTACAGCGAGACGCAAGTGGAGCCTGTGAGACGAGCATTGGAGTCGGCGTCGGACAAAACGCTGGTGAGTTTACTCGAGCAGGTAGTAGCGACGGGCGGCGGAGGCAAGGCGAAAGTCAAAGGGTATCGGATCGCGGGCAAGACGGGGACGGCGCAAAAAATTCGAGAGGACGGCGCGGGCTACATGGAGGGGCGATACATAGCGTCGTTTTGCGGATTTGCGCCGGTGGAGAATCCTCAATTGGCGTTGTTGGTGATGATCGACGATCCGTACGGAGTTTTTTACGGAGGGCAGATAGCGGCGCCGGTGGCGGGACGGATATTTTCTCAAGCGTTCCGATATTTGAGGATAGAGCCGAGCGAGGCGCCGTCATTTGACGACGACTATGAAACGCCCGATGACGTAGGCGAGGGCGATGCGGCAGGCAGTCAACCGTTGACGGAGCCGCAATCGGATCAAGAGAGCGCGCCGGAGGTTCCGAAGGGACAAGTGGTGGTGCCGGACTTTTACGGCAAGAGCATAAGGGAATGCGCGCGGCTGGCGAATGATGTCGGGCTGAAATTCGAGAGTGAGGGCTCGGGCTGGGCGGTGCAACAGTCGATTGACGCGAACACGATCGTTGAGCCGGGCTCCCGCGTCAAAGTTTATTTCAATCCGTAAAATCTTTTGTGTCGAGAATCTTTGACGCCGACAATTTCATGAGCAGGAAAAATATTTTCCGCCGTCGTTTGAATCAGCTGATCCGCGACGGTATTTTTATTGCCCATCAGATTATTATCGATGATTGAATCGAGATCGCTGACGTCACTCGTCATGTCGGATTGAGTGAACCAATAATCCGTCTGCGTGGCAGGCAACTCATTGAACAGCCCCTTGAACCAATCCCAAATTCCGCCGCCGGTCGGAATTTTCTCGACGCCCAATGTCTTTGCGATCTTATTGCCGCTCTTGATAAATGCGTCGTAGTCCGCCTTGTCGTCGATTGCATAATAATCGTTACGCATGCCTTCGAGCGTCTCCGCCGCCTTTATCAACTTGTCGCCGTTCTCAAAATGGCTGACGACATCTTTTACGATGCTTTTCACCTCGCTCTTTCTTATATCCTTGTACACCGGATTTGATCTTAGTTTTTGGTATAATGACTCCAACGAAAATCCGTTGCTCGACATGATTTTGGAAATGTCACTGACGATGTCGGTAGCACAAGCCCGGATGACCTTTGTGCACGCGGTGTGCGCTAATTTCTTCATGTCCGCGCAGTATGCTGCGAATGCGTTGACATCTTTCGTCGAAAATGTAAGATGCGTTGTCACTCCGTTATGCGTGACGTCAACAAAATTCGCCGAGGTTCCGAACAATGCAAACGATGCAGGAAAGCTGATATTGTATTTTACGCCCTTGACGGTAACCGAACGATCGGGAATGGTGTCGAGCCCGATTCGCAACTGCTCACCGATCCGATTGACGAGTTTCGCACCGAATAAATCATATGTGTAACCGCCTTCGTTGACGTCGACGATTGAATCAATTTTATTGGCAACGGCATCGGCGATCGAGCGACAAACTTCGTCGGGTATGGAGTTATTCCAATTCAACTGTCGCTTAAGATCATTGAACGCACTCTCGCTCGAGCCCGTACTAATCGCGTCGGCTCCTTCTCGGAGTTTCGTCGTCAAGCCGCTTTCAAGGGCGTCCAAAAACGATTTTGCCGTCGAAAGCATTTCGTCGGAGACTCCTTCATAACTGTTGGTAAATATTTTCGTGGAACCATCGGAATTTATAAATTTGATCGGAATGTCCTTTGCACCCCGCAATGTAATGTTGCTGTCACCGACCGTGAGCACCACATCAGAGCCGTCGAGCGCGGCGGTATTGAGTCGACCGTTAAGCGAACGAATAATATCGGTCGAATCAAAATTGACAATCAGATCATTGCCGTCGAGCGCGGAACAAATAAACGTGTCCGCCTGATCCGAACCGTGGAGAGTATCATTGCCCGCGCCGCCTCGGAGTGTCACATTCCGCGCGGAGCTTTTCAACGAATCATTTCCGTCACTGCCGAAGACGCTGACTCCGTCCATTGTGACATCGACGCTGATCGGCTCGTCGACGGCGACAATATTCAACCTGTCGCCCGTCCAAGTAAAATCCGCCGCGCCGATCACTGCCGCCATAATTTGAGTATTGGCGCCTTCGACAGACACGGCACTTGAACTGTTCGGCGTCGTAAGTTTATACTCATGATTCGTCATCACAAGGCGAGAGATATTGTCTTGATTGTCGGTGCTCAGCAAATGATATGTGTCGATAAAAGCCGCGCCGTTGGCTGCAATGACGGACTCGCCCTCTTCATGCGTCGCCATCATGTTTACATCCGCGCCGACATGCCTGACGTAAGGAGCCTTGATAAAATTATTGGTGAAGGTAACAGTCGCGCCGTCGTCTTCCACGACGGTTATTTCTTTGTTCTTGGCGTCTTTCAAACGGATCGAGCCGCCGCCGATTATCATTACGACGTCCGATCCGTCAAGCGATGCTCGCACCATACTGCCCTCGGTGATGTTGATAATATCGCCGTCATGTGCGAGCGTTCCGATCGAACCGTCATCGTTAATGAGAAAAGTCGTGTAAGCGGCATTATAACCGTAGATCACATCGTCGCCGTCTCGTGACGCGTATTGAAAAATTTCTTTCTTGGTCGAGTTGCCTTCAATGGTGTCATTTCCGCGACCGGCATTGATCGTCACATCATCTCCCAAATAAACTCCGTACGTCAAGCCTGAACCATATGTGCTGCTGTAATCGTAATAATAATTCCTGATAAGATCGTCGCCGTCGAGCGCGCTGATTGAGACATGATTGCCGCCGTTAGTTAACGTGTCGTCTTGCTCGGTGCCGATAATGAGCCGATTGTCTTGTATCGGCAGGTTGCTGCTCGCGACAGTGCTTGATCCGCTGACAGAACTCAAATCATCGGTGAGCGCGGGGACATTGGAAAAATGAATTGTATTGCCTTGAGGATCAATGATATCGATCGTTTTATCGGCAGACTCACTGAATCGAAGGGAGCCCGAGCCGATTTGGATTATCACATCATTGCCGTCGGAATATGCACCGTTGATCGGACTGTCAAGCAAATGAACGGTTGTGTACCGATTGCTGTAATCGATGATGAGATCATCGCCGTCGCCTTCCGAGTAATAAAAATGACCGGCGTCGCCGACGATAACATCATTGCCCTTGCCGCCGAAAATTGTCGAGCCGGTGTTTGAAAAAATATAATCGTCACCGCCGCCGCCATGTATCTGCGAGTATTGACCGGCTTGAATAATATCATTGCCGTCGCCGCATTCGACCGTCGAATAATTTCCGATCGTGATCTCATTATCGCCGTTGCCAATCTGAATGACGGAATTCGTTCCGGCATAAATCGCGTTGTTTCCGTCGCCGCCCTCGACAGTCGAATAACTTCCGATCGATATCTCATTATCGCCGTCACCGCAAAGGATCGTCGAGTTCGCCGCAACGCTGACATGATTATCGCCGTCGCCGACGTTGAAGAAAGCGGTTGAGCTGCCCCGTACTGTATCGTCACCGTCGCCGGAGCAGACGGTTGAATCTCCTTCAACACTGATGTAATTGTCGCCACCCGAAATATCTGCAAATGAAGTCGAGCCGCCGTAAATCGTATCATTGCCGTTGCCGCTGAGGATCGTCGAAGTTCGAGCGCTGATGTAATTATTTCCGCCTTCAGCGTAAATCAACGAATTCAATCCGAAATAACCGCTAATCAAATCATCACCGAACCCCGCAAAAATTGTCGAGTTCTCACCGTAATATTCGATTGAGTCGTTGCCGTCGCCGCCATCGATAAACATTTTGGTATTGAGTCGATAGTTGCCTCTTATCAGATCGTTGCCGTCGCCGGCGTTGATCGTCACATCTTCGGCGTCGGAACGAATTGTATCATCACCGTCGCCGCTCTCGATCACCGCATTATAAGCGATTGAATCATTAAAAATGAAGTCAGCTCCATCGCCGCCATCGATCGTTGCTCCCGATATACTGTTATAAACGGTATCGTTACCTTCGCCCGACAAGCACGAGGTTTGCCTCGCGATTGCGAACGGACTCGTCGCCGTCGCCGCCGATAATCGTATTAAAAGTATTCGGCAGTATATTGCCGACAGAATCAATAATCGAAGGCGTGTAATTTTGAGTGGTGAATTTTATCGAGCCGTTGCCGATCTTCAGCGTCATATCTTGACCGTCGAGATATTTAATCCCGTCGGTATTACCCGACAAAATCTGCAACGTAGATGCATAACCGACGACATCATTGCCGTTGCCGGCGGAATATGAGATCAAACGCGCGTAAGTAATTGTGTCGTCACCGGCTCCGCCGCGTACGGTCGAGCAGCCGCTGATATAATCATTGCCGTCGCCGCCGTCGACGAATTGCCGCCGGAAACTGTGATTGAATCGTTGCCGTCCGAAACATTTATATTGCTGTTCGGTTTTGCGCTGTTGATTATGTAATCGCGCTCATTACCGAGAATTTTTATGGTGTCGAGCAATCCGTTTGACGTATAAATTTTAGCCGAAAGCGAAGTAAAATTTTTGAGTGTGACCGAATCCGAGTTCTGCAGACTGATCAAGATATCATCGCCGTCGATATAATAAGCATCGGGCGAACCGTCGGTAATAAAAAGCGTATCCTCATCGCTGAAGTTGAGAACGATGTCATGTCCGTCGCCCTCTCCGTATAAAATCATTTCACCGTTCAAATAATCATCCCAAGTAGAACAAATCAAAGTATCATCACCGGTTCCGCCGCTCATCGTAAGAGTGCGAGTACCGCCTTTGCCGGTGTTCTCGGTGACAATCAAATCGTCACCGTCGCCGCCGTCGAGCACGACGTCAACAATAGCCCCGGAGCCGCTGTTTTTTATCGCATCGTTGCCGCTGCCCCCGAATATCGTCACGTTTGATGCAGTATTGGAAAGATCGTCGTCGCTGTCCGTGCCCATCACGAGCATGTTCGACTGACGATTGTTGAGCGATTCGCCGAAGAGCACTTTATCGGACGGATCGTTGTCGAGCGTCGTAATAACTCCGTCGGTGTCACGAACTCGGATCAAATTTTCGGCGGCGCCTTTGAGAGTCACTTTACCGCTCCCGATCTTAAGAATCAGATCGTCTCCTTTCTTCGTAAATTTTTTTATTGCCCCATCGACGACATGAAAAATATCTTTGCGATCAAAACCATAAATGACATCTTTGCCGTCACCTTTGGCGTATTGATAAACCTCCGCGCGGAGAGTGCTGCCGATGATGGTATCATTGCCTTTACCACCGACGACTGTCATAGAATCTCCGCTGCCGGTATCAATGACATCTTTACCCTTGCCGCCACTAATTGAGACGCGAGAGCCTTCGCTTTTGACTGTATCGTTACCTGCGCCGGCATCAATGCTTACATCGTCGGCATAATTATTGAGGATGTCCTTGGACGACGAGCCTTCAATGAAAACAGCAGCGTCGTAGTTATCGATAAGTTTTTTCTTCGCCATTAACTTTTTCCTCCGACCAATCAATAAAAAAGGGCGCTGATCCACTGAAGGATTGCCCCCGAAAAATTTTTTATTGCTCCATCAGATAGCCCATGCGCTCGAGCGGCGCCGACAAATCCATGTGCCCCGCCAACGACTCGATCTCCTCGCCGTTGATCAATATCCGCACCTCTTTGATCTCGTTGAAGTTCGTCAGCGCATTGACCACCGACCCGATCAGGAACGTCTCGCCCGCCGAGCCGCCCGCAAAGTGCTTTCTCAACCCCTCGTCGAAGTTCACCGTCGCGACCCCGTCGTTCACTTCCACGTCCAACAGCCGCGCCCGCTTCGGGAATATCTCCGTCAGCTCCGACTCCGTCGGCGGCGTCATCATCGCTTCGACCGTCGCCACATATTTATTCTCGTCCCGCGTCACTTCGATCTCCCGCTCGACCTCCACCAGCCGCAAGCCGCTCTCGTCGGGATAATATACTTTCACCCTCATGTCCTCGACTCCCTTCTCGACCGTCGGCTCTTCTTCCTTCGGCTCCGTCGGCTTCACCGGCTCCGCGTCCTTCGACGGCGGCTCCGTTTTTTCTTCCGGCGGAGTCGTCTTTTGAGTCGGCGTCTCGACCGCAGGAGGTTTGTCCGGCGGCGACGGCTCGACCGGCGGCGCTTGCTCGCAGCCCGCGCACGCCAATCCGATTGCCGTCAAACATACCGCCACATATTTTTTTAACATCGCTTTACATTCCTCCCGCCGTCAATCTTCCGAAATACCGATTGATCCCCGTCACGATCGCACGCGCCAACGCCGCTTGATATTCCTCGTCCGCCAACAATTGTTCTTCCTCGGGATTCGTCACGAAGCCCAGCTCCAACAACGTTGCCGGCACCGCCGAATGCTTCAGCACGTAGAAATTCGCCGACTTCACTCCGCGATTCCACAGCTCGCCGTACCTCTCGAGCTCCTCATTGATCAGTTTCGCCAGTCGACGCCCCATGCTGCTGTTCGTGTAAAAATACGTCTCCATCCCGTGCGACTCCGGATTCGAGAACGCATTGCAGTGGATCGAGATGAACATCGACGCATCGCGCGGCGCCTTGTTCACTCGCGCCTGCAACTCTTGACCGTTCGTCGCCTGAGGACTGTGCACGTCCCGATCCGTCGTCCGCGTCATCACCACCGGATCGCCTTGCTCCTCGAGCATTTCTTTGACTTTCAACGCAACCGCCAACGCCACATCTTTTTCGCGCACGCCCGTCGGTCCGATCGCGCCCGCGTCCGAGCCGCCATGCCCGGGATCGATCACGATCGCCCCGCTGCCAACCTCCGATTCAAACATTTCCTCGTCGATGAACACATATTTATCGATGTCGATCATCAATCGCGTCGGAAGTTTTTGCGCGTGATTTGCCTTTTCGACGTGCGCCCGATAGCCCCGATCGTCAATCGTCTTGTCAAACTCGACCCGAAGTTGCGTCCGACCAAGCTCCACCTCTTGGAGTGTCAGCGACACCGCCGGCAATCCGTATTCGATCGCCCGCCCCGAATGTCGCGCGACCGCGCCCGGGATCGTATTGTCGAGATCGATCATCATCGTCTGCGATATCGACGACTCCAGATTGATCTCGTATTCGACCTCTTCATCTTTGAGCCCGATCTCGATTCGGAAAAATTCCCGCCCCGCCTCGCTCGTCTCATACGCCTTGACATACTCCAGCTCGTTCGGTGTCGAAGGCTTTGCGAACGCCGCGCTCGACAGACTCAATATCAAAACCGTCAACAACAAAAATATTTTCGTGAGATGCCTCACCGAATCACTCCTCTGCAGTCTGCGCGTCGTCCTCATCTTCCGCATTTTCGATTGAAATTTTGATCGTCACGTTATCGCCTTCGTACGCGTCCTCGGGTAACAGCGTCACCGGCAAAATCAGTTTGATCATCTCGTCGGTGTCCTCGCCGATGTACAGCACCGCCTTGTCAACGCCCTCTTCGACCTCCTCAATCCGATCAATATACGCCGTCGTCACTTTTTCAGCCATTCGTCCAACCACTCCGTTTTTACCTCGGGCGTCACCGACCACGCCGACCCGTCCGTCGTGATCGTTATCGTCCCGTTCTTATACGTCCAAAAAATGTTCGCGCCACTCACGCCCGCCTTCAGATAATTGTTGAGCGCCGCCTTGTGCGGGTGACCGTAGCTATTTCCGCCGTCGACATCGGGCTCGCCCGCCGATATCACCACATACTCGGGCGCGACCTCCTTCATGAAATCCAAGCCCGCCGCCGTTTTCGAGCCGTGATGCGACGACTTCAACACCGTCGACTTCAACTCCGCGCGGTGCGCACTGTTGAGCAGATCGTTTTCGACTTTCTTCTCGGCGTCGCCGGTGAACAGCATCGAAAAATTTTTGTACGTCAAATGCCCGACTATCGACTCGTTATTCGGATCGTGCTTGTAACTTTTTTTCGAGCCCGCCTCTACCAACGTTGACGTCGGATAAAAAACCTTAAACTTCACGCCGCCTCCGAAGTCGAGCACGTCGCCGTCCTTCAGATGATTAATCGGAATCCCGCGCGCCTCCGCCGCCTTCACATAGCCCGTGTAAATTTTCGACGTCGACGGCATGCAATTATCATCGATCTCTTTGATGTTGAGCTTGCCGTCCTTCAACAGCCGCTCGAGCCCGCCGATGTGATCCGCGTGCGGGTGCGTCAAGATCACGCGGTCGAGCTTTTTGATTTTCGTTTTATCGAGCTCCGCGACAAGTTTATCCCGCTCGTCGATGTCGCTCGTATCGATCAGGATATTTTGTTTCTTCGTGCGGATCAAAATCGCGTCGCCTTGCCCGACGTTTAGCATTTGGATTGTCAGATCGCCCTTGACGACAGGTTTTGCCTCCGCCGTTTGCTCGACCGTTGTCGGCGTCGATGTCGGAGCCGCTTGATCGGTCGACGGCGCGGCGCTTTGTTGAGAGCCGCAACCCGAGATCATCAGCGTCGAAACGAGCGCCAATGCCGATAAAATTTTTTTGAGTTTCATCCGCGCGTCGCCTCGAGAATATATTTTTCGATCCCGACCGCAACTCCGTCCTCGTGCACGCCCGGCACCACATGCTTTGCGAGCGCCTTCAATTTCGGATTGCCGTTGCCCATCGCGCAACCGCACCCCACCGTTTGAATCATTTCGAGATCATTCAAGCCGTCGCCGAACGCAAAACTGTTTTCGACGGGGATTTTCAAATACTCGAGCGCATGCAAAATGCCGCTGCCCTTCGTGTTCTTGCGCGAATACAGCTCGAGATTGTTGTTATGAAACGGATCGGTGATGCCCGTCAGCTCCGACGAGTTGAGCCATGCCGCGTATTGCGCCTTGACCGCGTCGGAAAAATTCTCCGTCACGAACTCCATCTTATGGACGGAAATTTTATCGCGATCGAACTCGCGGACGAAACGCCCAACGTCGAGGAACCGATCGAAAAATTTCTCCATCAGCTTAAAATTTTTATCGAGATAAACGCAAGGGTGGCTCTCGAAAATATATTCAACGTCGTTATTGTCGCAGAACGAGATCATTTCGTCGACGAGCTTTCGATCTAGCGGCTCATCAAACACAATATCATCGCCGACCAGCACCACCGCGCCGTTCATCAGCACAAAGCCGTCGAACTCCAACGTCATGATCGCGGGATCGAGAAATTCAATCGGTCGACCGCTGGCGATGAAAATATAATTTCCGTCGTCCTTTAGACTTCGGAGCGCCGCGCGGACTCGTTCGGACGGCTCGTTCATTCCTTTCGACACGTCGATCAGAGTGCCGTCGATGTCGAAAAACGCTGCCTTATTCAAAGTGTCTTGCCTCCCCTGCCGTTGTACATAATCATTATGCGAAAGACGAGCAACGCGAACCACAACGCGAATGTGACAATGTAAATGGTGTCGACGGTCGTCAGATTGTCGTAATCGAAAGAAGTGAAGAGGAAGATGGCGGCGACGAGGATCAAGCAATCGAAGGGGCGCAAAATTTCTTTGAGGACTCGTCTCAGACGATCAACTTCCACCAAACGATCACCTCCCGAAAATCAGATTGATATCATTATAGTCGAAGGGCGCGTGAGGATCAAGCGCAAGGCGTTGAAAAATGGGGCGCGATGTGAGAAAATACGGCATCGAAAATTGGAGAGTGATCGTGATGGCGATAAAATTATTTGTGACGGACATCGACGGAACTTTATTGGTGACGGGGCGGGCGATATCGGAAAAAAATCTCCGCGCGGTGCATGAGATGATCGACGCGGGAGTGATCTTCACGTTGGCGACGGGTCGAATGTACGGGGCGACTTTGCCGATCGCTCGGGCGTTGGGCGTGGAGGCGTCGTTGATCTCGTATAACGGAGCGCTGATCAAAACGACGGCGGGCGAAGTGATTCATGAAGAGACGCTGCCTAAGGATTTGGCGCTGGCGCTGATCGAGTTTGGAGAAGAGCGCGGCTGGCATGTTCAGACGTATGCGGGCGATCGATTGAGATATGCTCGACGGAATGAGTTATCGGACGGTTACGAGTTGGCGGTGAACGTCAAAGGAGAGGCGGTCGGTTGGGACGGCTTGAAAAAATTTTCGGCAGGCAGTTATAAAATATTGTTGGTGACGAACGGGACTTTGGCGTCGGACGAAGCGATAAAAATATTGACGGCGGAGTTCGGCGATCGGATTGACGCGTTGAAAAGCAATCCTCAATATGTGGAGATCACGTCGAAGGGAGTATCAAAGGCGTCGGCGATAAAAATTTTGGCGGCGCGGTACGGCTTGACGATCGAAGAGACGCTGGCGATCGGCGACTCGGGGAATGATATTCCGATGATCCGCGCGGCGGGCGTGGGCGTGGCGATGGGCAATGCGTCGGCGGACGTGAAGGCGGCGTGCGATTATGTGACGGGGCTTTGCGCCGACGACGGGTTTGCGGCTGCAGTCGACAGGTTTGTGTTCAATCGTTGAGATTTTTGTTCTCGCTCGAGTGACGAAAGGGGCGCCGTCGACGCTCCCGCCCCCAACGACGGCGCCCAACAGGTGGAAGCGGTTCCCACCCGCGTCGACAGCGCCCCCGAACGGTCGAAGGCGGCAACCTCCATGAGGCGGAGCAAAAAAGTCGGTGACAGCCCCCAACGGTCGGGCGGCGCTTAAAAAGTCGGCGGCAACGCCCGCCTCGCTCGGTCGAAGGCGGCAACGACGACGAATTAACGGCGGCGGTCGACAGGTTTGTATTCAATCGTTGAGCCCGAAAAAATAAAGGGCGTCGCCGACGCGGGTGGGAACCACTGTCACAGTTTGGGCGCCGAGCTCCGTGGGTGGGGGCGTCGGCGGCGCCCATAAACCCGTCGCCCCGTCGCCCTTAATTCCTAATTCCTAATTGCTTTTCAGAGGTGATTCAATCATGGACGAAAAAGATAAAACTGCCGTCGAAAACGGCGCCGATAACGTCAAAGAACAATCCCGATTGGTGATCGTCACCGGTCTCTCCGGCTCCGGCAAAACTCTCGTCTGCCGCTTCCTCGAGGACCTCGGATATTTTTGCGTCGATAATCTTCCGCCCGTCTTCATCCCGAAATTCGTCGAGCTGTGCAATCACGTCGGCGGGCACGTCAAACGCGTCGTGCTCGTCGTCGACACTCGCTCCCGCGACTTCTTTGATACTCTCGCTCAAGTGCTCGAGGACATGGATAAAGCCGATCAGCCCTACGAAGTTTTATTCATGGACGCCTCCGACGAGGCGATCATTCGTCGTTACAAAGAAACCCGCCGTCGACATCCCATGGCGCCGTCGTCGAGAATTTCCGAAGGCATCAGTAAGGAGCGCGCGCGGCTCGAAATTATTCGGAGCAAGGCAACTTACATCATCGACACGTCCAACCTTGCGAAGGTCGACCTCAAAGATAAAATTCTAAAGCTGTTCAGCACTCACGAGGGCGATCGAATGAACATCAATATTCTGTCGTTCGGATTTAAATTCGGCATGCCGCTCGACGCCGACATGGTTCTCGACGTGCGCTTCCTCCCCAATCCGTTTTACATCGACGCGCTCAAACATAAATCGGGCGCGGTGCCGGAGGTCGCCGAGTACATTGAATCGAAGACCGTCACTCAAGAGTTCGAGAAACGGCTCGACGCGCTGATTGATTTTCTCGTGCCGCAATACGTCAAGGAGGGCAAAAGTCAATTGGTGATCGCAATCGGCTGCACCGGCGGCATGCATCGTTCGGTCTACATCGCGAAATATATTTTCGACTTCCTGAGCAAACGCGGCTACGCCGTCAATCTCGAACATCGCGACCTGATGAAGAACGACGTGTGGGAGACGGGGCTCGCGAAGGAGTGATTTGATTGCTTCACCTGTTGAAGTGGCTCTACCCGGGCATGCGGCTCAAGCGGTGGCTGTTGCTGTTTGCGTTCGGAGTGCTGCTGATAAGTCTCGGGCTCGCGCTCGTGTTCAATTATAAATATTTGGATCGGATCGAGGAAGAAATTTTTCGGCTGGTGTATTTGTCGACGGGCGGCTACAATTATATGATTGCGTCGTTGAGCGGAGCGGCGATCGTGGTGATCGGGCTGTCGATGATGATGTTCGCGACGCGGCAGATCATTCGCTCGATCATCGTGGTCTTATTGCCGGAGACTTCGGATCGATTGATCGATCTGATTTACGAAAAACGGAAGCTCGGGCGCGGACCTGCGGTGACGGTGATCGGCGGCGGGCATGGATTGAGCGTATTATTGAGAGGAATAAAATCATCGACGAGCAATGTATCGGCGGTGGTGACGGTCGCCGACGACGGCGGCTCGAGCGGACGGTTGAGAGAAGAGCTCGGGATCATACCGCCGGGCGATCTGAGAAATTGTCTGGTGGCGTTGGCGGACACCGAGCCGCTGATGGAAAAATTGTTTCAATATCGATTCGAGGGCAAAACGGCGTTGGCGGGTCACAGCTTCGGAAATTTATTTATCGCGGCGATGAACGAAGTGACGGGCGACATGGAGACGGCGCTGCAGGAGTCGTCAAAAGTTTTGGCGGTGAAAGGTCGAGTGCTGCCGGCGAGCAAAGAACACGTCCGATTGGACGCGGTGATGGAGGACGGGACGGTCGTCGAAGGCGAGTCGCACATACCCGAGGCGCATAAAAAAATCCGTCGGGTTCGGTTGTTTCCAAAAAAAGTGGCGGCAGTTCCGTCGGCGCTGGAGGCGATCGAGACGGCGGACGCGATCATTCTCGGACCTGGCAGTTTATATACGAGCATCATGCCGAATTTATTGGTCGAGGGAGTATCGAAGGCGCTCCAAAAAAGCAAGGCGCTCAAAATTTACATCTGTAATGTGATGACGCAGCCCGGCGAGACGGACGGATATACGGCGTCGATGCATGCGAAGGCGATATTGGATCACGCGGGCAAGGGCGTGATCGATTATGTATTGGTCAACAGCGCGGAGATTTCCGAAGAGATGTGTCGAGAGCTCGGGGCGCAGGCGGTGGTGATCGACGAGGTGAACCAGATCATCGGGCGCTACGACGACATCTCCTCCATCGAGGAGTGCTTCGACGCCGCCCTGCAGTTCTGCGTCAAGCATCGGCGGACGGTCTACCACATCTACAATTCCGCCAACCGGGACATCCTGGAGCGCAGCCTGCTGGAAATCTGCGAGTACGTGGCGACGAAGTTCATCGACAACGTCTCAAAGGACATGGACCTCAGGCCCGGCGACCGGGAGATCATCATCCAGGTCTACAAATTCGAGTTCTTCGGCTTTTCCGTGGACTGGCTAAACAGCGGCATGACGGGGGACGCCCGGGAGAAGTTCCTCCGCTTTTGCGAGCTGGCCAGGGGCACCACGGACCGGCTGCTGGAACGCAAAGCTGATCCCCATCCGCGCCCGCTCCGTGATGCTCTTTTCCGTGATGTCCTCTCCGTCGAGCAGGATCTGTCCGGTCTGCGGTTCGTAGAACTTGTCGAGCAGGTTGACGAT
>CALGGP010000341.1 GCA_937915885.1 uncultured Selenomonadales bacterium
GGGCTGATGCGCGAAAAAGAGGCGGGGCGCCGACGACGCGGGGCTGATGCCGAGAAAAAGATGCGGGCGTCGCCGACGCGGGTGGGAACCTCCTCCTCCGTTGGGCGCCGTGCTCGGGGGCGGGAGCGTCGGCGGCGCCCTATTAAAATAATTCGGAGCTGATGTTTTTGATCAAAGGCATTTTAATATTTTTTCTGCTCGGCAACGCCCACTATTTATGGCAATCGTTTTCGCGCGGCGCCAACCTGATCGACTTCCACGGACAATGGGCGATCTGCGCGCACGTCCTGCGCGGCGCCGATCCATATCAAGCCATCGGACTCGAGCCGCCAATTTTTGACGACGTCGGAGTAATCCCCAACGGTTGGGGCACTTCGCCTTGGGGCTGCCTACTCGGCAATATTTTTTACCCGGGATATCTCCCTCTCGACGCCGCTCAAAATTATTTCTTCGCTCTCAACATCATTATCCTGCTGTTGACTGTCATGATTTTTCTCGACCGCATGATTTCCACCGTTCCGCGCGGAGCTTTAATTTTATTCGCGCTCGTCATGATCACTTCGCCCAATTTTTGGTTGTCGGTGATGCAAGGCAATTGCGGCGGCATGATCTGTTGCCTGCTGATTGTCGCCTGCCTCATTCACGACGACCACCCGATCATCTCGGGCGTCGCACTCGCAATCGCCATGATCAAACCGCAAACCGCATTGATCATCTGCCTCGCGTTCCTCATCGCAAAAAAAATTTTCCCGATCATCGTCGCGGCATCGATCGATCTGATCGCCTGGTTTTCGACGGCAAGTTTGATCGATCGCACGCCGATCGGATTGATGGAAGAATTTTTTTCGAGCCCGATCGGACTCGGAGCTCGGCGCGGCATTTTAACTCTGTGGTCGGACAATCTCCCGAGCGCCGATTGGGTTATGCCGTTGAGCATGTTGATCGGTATCGTCTATGTGATCGCGTTGCAGACACGATTCGATCGCGCGCCGACCGTCGGAGCCATGAAATTTGCGCCTTTCCTTCCGGCATTCGCGGCGGCTAATTTTTGGAGCTACGCTTGGGCGAACGAACGCTTCACATTGACGGCGCTGATGTTCCTCGCGTTATGGCTGCTCGTCCGATCGAAAGACGCGCTCGAGCGGTGGACGTTGGCGCTGTCGATGGCGGTCTGCAACTTTTATACAACGCTCGTAATCGAACTGCATGATCTGATCGAAATAATTTCGCCGACGGTCGACCCGTCAAGCGACTACACCTCGTGGCATCAAAGCATCACGATACTCGAATTGATTTTCGC
>CALGGP010000342.1 GCA_937915885.1 uncultured Selenomonadales bacterium
TAATTCCTAATTGCTTTTAGCCCTTGACATTTTTTTTGCGGCTGATATAATTATCGGCGTTTAGGGGTGTCGCCAAGTCCGGCTCAAGGCACCAGACTCTGAATCTGGCATTCGTTGGTTCGAATCCAGCCACCCCTGCCATATCGATTATTATTTTGTGTGATATATATGTACCGGCACCAAGAGTTGTTTTTGAATTGCCTGCTCGCTTCGACTGCGGCAGGCATTTTCATTGCCTCCAATCTCAATTTTTCGATCCTGCCGTTGATGCTCGGCTCCGCGATCTTTTTTGCGATCGCCGCTCTCACTCTCCGATTCAAACAAAATTTTTCTGCCGCCGCGTTCATTTTTTTGTTTATGAGCGTCGGCGCTTTTCGTTTTCACGCCGTCGATCACATTCCGACAACCGACATCTCCAATTTCGCCGATCAACAGATTGCCGTCGAGGGCAGGCTCGTCGACGCCCCCGATTATGCGCTCGTCGACAATCAATCGTATCTCGTCCGTTTCAATGTCGCCGTCAAGTCCGTCAAAACTTTCAACGGCACGGTCGACGCAACGGGCATCGTTCGCATCAATGTGCGACTCAATGAGCCGCCGACCGCACGCCTCGACGATTACATTCACGCCGTCGGCACCGTCTCGCTCCCGACCAATTACAACAATCCGGGGCAAATCAATTCGATCAATCTGCTCAAAGCCGACGGCATCACCGCGCGCATGTCCGTCGAAAAATCGAGCCTCCACTTTGAGCCGATTGAAGGTTCGCTCCTGATAAATTTTTTGCGGGCGATGGCTGATGTCCGTCAACACTACAAAGACATGCTCGAGCGCTCGATGAATGCCGCCGACTCCGCCGCGATTTTCGCCATGCTCTTCGGCGGCTACGGCGGGCTCCGCGCGGAGCTGATCGAATCGTTTACGACCGTCGGGCTGATACATATTTTATCTGTTTCGGGCTCGCACATGTCGATACTCGCCGCTGCCGCAGGGGCTCTCGCCTCCGTCCTCCGCCTTCGACGTTCGACAAAATTTCTGATCGGCTGTTCGATCATCGTCTCGTACGCAATTCTCTCGGGATGCGTCCCGCCCGTCGTTCGCTCCGCCGCCACCGCCGCTCTCACATTTTTTGCGCTCGCCTTCGGATATCAACGCGAAGCCCGACGCCTCTTGACAATCACCGCGCTGATTATGCTCCTGCACAATCCGCTGTTATTGTTTCACATCAGCTTTCAACTGTCATTCACCGCCACCGCAGGCATTTTATATCTGTCGGTGCCGCTCAATAAATTTTTCGAGCGCCTCAATCCGAACGGCAACCGCTTTATCGAGGCGGCGCTCATGTCAATCGCCTGCACTCTCGGCGCCACCATCATGCCTCAACCCGTCGTCGCCTGGTACTTCAACCAACTTTCAATCAGCTCGTTGCCGGCCAATCTGATTGTCACTCCGATCCTCGAGTTCATCATCGTCGTCGGATTGATCGCGGGGCTGATCGCTTTCGTACTGCCGCCCGTCGCCAACATCATTTGCGTCGGCTTGAGCCTCATATTCGGCGCCGCTTACGAGTTGACCGCTCTGATTGCAAAACTCCCCGCGTCAAACATTTATTTTCCAACGCTACAACCGATTGCCGCCGCCGCTTATTATGTTTTTATATTTTTGATCCTCCGTCGATCGCCTCTCATAAAAAAATTTTTGATTCTGATGGTCGTCATTTGCCCGATAATTTTTTTCGTGAGCAGGAACGACGGGCTCAGCGTTCACTTCATCGACGTGCATCAGGGCGATTGCGCGCTCGTCATCACTCCCAACCGTCACGCGATGCTTTTTGACACCGGCGGCGTTCGTGAGCACACCTTTGATATCGGCTCGAGGGTTGTTGTGCCGTACCTGAAGCATTTCGGCGTGACGCGGCTCGATTGTATTTTTTTGAGTCACTCGCACGAGGATCACTGTGAAGCGGTCGGCTCGATCATGAAAAAAATTCCCGTCGACCGCATCATCACGTCGCACGAGCCGAAGAATTTTTACGCCGCGTCGTTCGGCATGTCGGAGGACGATCCCGAGCTTGAGATTATGCGTCCCGCGCTCGACGGCGAGAAATTTTCGATTGACGGCGCAACGGTTGAAGTGATTTACGCGCCGGAGTATATGAGCGGCGGCACGGGCAATGAGGTCTCGAATGTTTACCGATTGAAATTTGGTCGGGCGTCGTTTTTATTCACGGGCGATCTGGTCGTCGAGGAGGAGCAAAAAATTTTGGCGCGGGATTTGAAGAGCACGGTGTTGAAAGTTGGGCATCACGGCTCTCTGACGTCGTCGAGCGAAGAATTTATCCGCGCGGTTGATCCGAAGTATGCGGTGTTTTGTGTCGGAGCCAACAATCGATTCGGGCATCCGCGCGCGGCGATTGTCGAGCGTTTTCAAGCGCTGGGAGTTGCGATCAAGCGGACAGATTTGGACGGGGCGATCGTTTTTTCGACGGACGGCAATGAACTGCGCGTCTCAACTTATCGTTAGGAGGTTACATGATGGCGAAAAACATATTACAAGCGCTGTCGGATTGCGCAACCGAGGAGGAAGTCAAAGTTGCTTTCATTCAATATTTCCGCTCGAAACTGCCGCGCACTTTTAAATTCGACAGTCGAAAGAACATTGACTTTTATACGCCGCAAATCCTTTTCGAGTTTAAATTTGACGGAGGATTGAATGACATTGGGCGCCGCGCGCGCGCTTTTGCTCAATCGCTTTATTATATCCGACGACTGAAATACGGCTCCGATGTTCGAGTGCCGAGCCGCTTGATCGCCGTCGTCGACAAAAAAT
>CALGGP010000343.1 GCA_937915885.1 uncultured Selenomonadales bacterium
AACGGAAAAAAATTTTTTCATCCCGCCCACCCGCCCATGAAAAAATTTTTTTCAATAAGTGGGCGCCCCGGCGCGGGTGGGCATGCCGACCTCCGTTGGGCGCCGTCATTGGTGGGCGGGAGCGTCGACGGCGCCCTTCAATTCGTTGCTCCGCGCGGATCAGTTTACTGCCTCTTCGCCGAGGTAGGCGCGAATCACTTCGGGATCGTTTTGAATGTCGTCCGGCGTTCCGCTCGCTATCACCATCCCGTATTCAAGCACATAGATCCTCTCGCATATTCCCATCACCAAACTCATATCGTGCTCGATCAACAACACCGTCAAGCCGAATTGTTTTCTGATCCAACGGATCATCTCCATCAATTCTTTCGTCTCCTGCGGATTCATTCCCGCCGCCGGCTCGTCCAACAATAAAAGCTTCGGCTTCGCCGCCAACGCCCGCGCGATCTCCAATCGCCGTTGAGCGCCGTAGGGAAGATTTTTCGCCGACTCGTATGCGTGCTCGTCCAACTTAAATATTTTTAGCAGCTTCAAACTTTCTTCTTCAATCTCTTTTTCTTCCGAGAAGTATCTGCCCAATCGCAACACCGATTCGAGCAATCCGTATTTGACGTGGCAATGATACGCGATTTTTACATTGTCGAGCACCGTCAGCTCCGAAAACAATCTGATGTTTTGAAACGTCCGCGTGATCCCGCGTTGCGTGATCTGATACGGTTTCAAGCCGACGATCGATTGTCCGTCGAGTGTGATCTCGCCCGTCGTCGGCACATACACTCCCGTGATCAGATTGAAGATCGTCGTCTTGCCCGCCCCGTTCGGTCCGATCAGCCCGACCAATTCTCCCACGTTGATGTAAAAATTGAAGTCGTCGACCGCCTTCAGCCCGCCGAACACTTCAGAGACGTTCGTCGCTCGCAACAGTTCAGCCATTGCCGCTCGCCCCCTTATCTTTGAGCCCGTCGAAGAATTTTTTGATCGGTCCGAGGTTCGTCACTTCCATATATCCGAACAGTCCCTGCGGTCGATAGAACATCAACAGTATCAGAGCCAACGCGTAGATGATCATTCGGAACTCCGGCCAAGCCGCCAACGCCGCCGATATGAACGTCACGACGAAGGCGCCCGCGATCGAGCCGGTGATCGATCCGAGCCCGCCGAGCACCACCATGATCAGATAATTGAACGACGCCATGAACGTAAACGAGTTGGGGCTGATGAGATAAAAGCTGTGCGCGAAAAGTCCGCCCGCGACGCCCGCGAATGCCGCGCCGATCGTAAAAGCCATGATTTTATATTTGGTGGTGTTGACGCCCATCGACTCTGCCGCAATTTCATTCTCGCGGATCGCGATGCAAGCTCGACCGTGGGCGGAGTTGACGAAGTTTTTGATAAAGAACAGCGTAAAGAGCATGACGAAGAACACCCACGCAAACGTCGTCAAATGAGGAATGCCCTTAAAGCCCGCCGCGCCTCCGACGTAGTCAATATTCATGATGACGATGCGAATGATCTCGCCGAGCCCGAGCGTGGCGATCGCAAGATAGTCGCCGCGAAGTCTCAACGTCGGCAGTCCGATCGTAAAGCCCAACAGTCCCGCGCCGATCGCTCCGAGGATCAACGCGACGATCAGCGGCAATCCGAAGTTGGTAGTGGCGACGACTCCGACGTAAGCGCCGATCGCCATGAAGCCCGCATGTCCGAGCGAAAATTGTCCGGTGTAGCCGTTGATCAGATTGAGGCTCGCCGACATAATTATATTGATGCCGATCAAAATGATGTTGAGTTGCCAGAACGAGCCGATCATCTTGGCGTTCATCATCGCCTGCAACACGCCGAAGACAATCAGCCCGACGATCAGCATGATTAAATCTCGTTTCCTAACCGCGTTCATATTTCTGTGCGTCACCTCTTATTTTTTGTTGGCGCCGCCCACCGTCCCCTCATGTGGTGTGCGACTTCCTTCGAGAAGGAGTCGGGCGCCGTCGGCGCAGGGTGGGAACCTCAGCCTCCGTTGGGCGCCGACTTCGACGGGTGGGAGCGCAGGCGGCGCCCCTCTTATTCCTCGGGCGGGATAATTAAACTTTTTCGTTGGTATTTTTGCCGAACAGCCCCGACGGTTTGATCAACAGCACCAGGATCAGGATCGCAAACGCCGCCGCGTCTCTGAACGTCGACGACAAAAATCCCGACACAAGCGCTTCGATCACTCCGAGAATGATGCCGCCGACCACCGCGCCCGGCAATATTCCGATGCCGCCGAGCACCGCCGCCACGAACGCTTTCAAGCCCGGCATTATTCCCATTAACGGATCGATCGTATTATAATAGACGCCGACGAGCACTCCAGCCGCCGCCGCCAGCGCCGACCCGATGCAGAACGTCAGCGAGATGATCCGATCCGAGTCGATGCCCATCAGTTGAGCCGTCTCCGTGTCGAACGACGCCGCGCGCATGGCTTTACCCAGTTTCGTTTTTTGCACGATGTAAGTCAAAATCGCCATGAGGATCATCGTGATGCTCAAAATTAATAATTGCTGTCCGTTGATGATGAAGCCGGCGATGTTGAACGAAACGTTTTCGATGACGCTCGGGAATGTGCGAGGCGTCGGCGTGACAAAATACATCGTGGTATACTCGAGGAAAAACGAGACGCCGATTGCCGTGATCAAAATCGAAATGCGCGGCGCATGTCGGAGCGGCTTATAGGCGAGGCGCTCGACGATCATTCCGAGGCACGCGGTGACCGCCATCGAGATCAACAGCGCGGGAAAAATTGAGACGTGCATTTGAGTGACGGCGAAAAAGCCGAGGTACGCGCCGACCATGTAGATATCGCCGTGGGCGAAATTAATCAGTTTGATGATGCCGTAAATCATGGTGTAGCCGAGGGCAATCAGCGCGTAGATGCTCCCGAGCGAAACGCCGTTGATGAGCTGCTGCACGAGCTGATGAAAGAAATCCATAGTCTCACTCCGTTTCGATTGACATTTGACGGAAATTTTATCATCGATCGTGATCAAAGGCAATAAAAAAGGATTATCGCGCCGCCCGTAGAATTTTTTTCTCCCGATTAAATTTTAGAGGGGCGCCGCCTGCGCTCCCGCCCCCCGAGCGCGGCGCCCAACATAGGTCGCGGTTCCCACCCCGCGCCGGCGGCGCCCGGCTTTTTTATCGGCAACGACAGTTGCCAAAGGGCGGGCGG